>DATDSY010000085.1:0-2846 GCA_035291125.1 Candidatus Norongarragalinales archaeon | reverse complement strand
TGGGCTTGACGTTTCCTGCCCTCTCGATGACAAGCAAATCAGTGCTGCTGCATCTTATTATCGAATCAGCGGGGACTAGCGACTGTTCTCGAGCTTGGTTTTGCGAAGGCGGTGTGATCGCGTTTACCCTGATTGCAGCCCCGCTCAAAGGCATAGGCTGGTTGGTGGACTGAAATGTGAAGAAAGAAAATATGAATGCTGCAGCAACCAACGCCACTAAAACGTTTCGAGAATCCATGTGCATATCACCGATTTGAATACATAATCAAGCTTAGTTTTATATAGCCGTTCCGCATGCCTTTTCTCGCGCTAGACTGCGCTTCACCAAAAACTATACCATGAAAAACCTTATAGCCAACGCCGTTAAAATCCTTTCACTATAGAAATCGTAAAGTGGGGGTTTTTCTCTAATGGCTTTAAAGAACAAGAAAAGCAGGAATCGGACTCGCATTTCCTTCCTCAAGCGCAGGAACAAATCGAAGTTGAAGAGCAAGTCTCGCAGCAGGAAGAAAGTACGCTAACCGGCTTTTGTTTTGCAGCTTTGTTTACACGCTGCAGCGCCAACTGCTTTTTTTAACGCCCTTGCGGTTATGGTTTAATGCGCCGCATTCGACTTGCACGAAACTTGGGCTTTTGGGACTCAGTACTTTTGGGCATTGGGTTCATCGTCGGGTCCGGCATTTTCATCATGCCTTTGGTCGCGGCGCAAACTTCCGGCTCGTGGTCTATATTTGCCTGGATTGCCGCCGGGCTTTACACGCTCATAACCGGCTTGTGTTTCGCCGAGTTGGCAGTCCGCATTCCCAAAGCAGGCGGGTTGTACGCTTACGCGCACGATGTTTTCGGCGATTTCCTCGGCTTTTTCACCGGCTACTCGTTCTGGCTTGGCTATTGGATTACCATTGCGGTAGAGATTCTCGCGCTGGCGTGGTACTTGAGCTTTTTCACCCACCTTTCTTTCGACTTGAGGCTGGCAATCTCGGTTTTCATAGGTTTTGTCCTCACGCTAGTGAATTACAAGGGAGTAAGGTGGGGAAGCAACGTTGAAGATTTTCTGACTATCGGGAAACTTATTCCCCTGGCAATCCTGATAATCGCCGGACTCGCGTTGTTCAATCCTGTTTCCTTCTCGAACGGTTTTGCGGTTCCGGCAAGCCAAAACCTGGTTTCCGCATTCCTTGCCTCGCTTGTTTTGGTGTTGTGGGCGTTCCAGGGCGTAGAGATAATCACTGTTCCGCAAGAGGAAATCAAGAACGCCAAAAAAACAGTGCCCAAAGCGATTATCGTTTCCGTCTTGAGCGTGCTTGCACTGTATTTGCTTGTGGTTTTGGTTGTTTTGGGCAGCGTGCAGTGGCAAAACTACGTTGCTTCCGAGTCCGCGTTGGCAGACATAGGCGAGGCGTTGATAGGCGGATGGGGAGGAACGCTTCTCGCATTGGGCGGGTTGGTTTCCATTCTCGGAGCGCTGAACGCCGTTATCCTAGCGTCGGCGCGAATAAGCTATGCCATGGCGCGCGACAATTTGTTTCCCAAAATATTCGAACACTTGCACGACCGCCATAAGACGCCCGATTACGCGCTCGTGCTGCAATTCGCTTTCGCGGGAGTGCTAGTGTGGATGTACCGCGATTTCGTTTTCATGGCTTCGCTCGCCGTTTTCTTCACGCTAATCCCGTGGTTTTTCAGCTGCCTTGCAGCGTGGAAGATGCAGTTGCGAGAGCATCCTCGCAGCCTTTTCAACCACGTTGCCATTCCAACGCTCGCGACGGTCTCCACCGCCCTTTTGCTTTTGTATTTGCTGCCGCAATACTGGCTTTTTGCCTTGTTGACTGGCTTGTTGGGCTTGGTTTACTTTCTGGCCAAGCGCGGAGGGCACGGAAGCCAGGCGCATTCTCTGCGCAATTCAAGCGGAAAATCGAGACGGAAGTTTTGACGCGCTAAAGCCTGTTTTTACAAAAGGTGCTTACGCTAAGAACTGGAAAAAGAAACGAAAAAAGAAAAACTCAAATCAGCATCAGCGAATTCGCCACTATCGCGCCTGCGAACACGAGCGAAACGGTGTTCAGCACTTTGATGAGCGAATTGAGCGAAGGACCACAAGTGTCTTTCATCGGGTCTCCCACCGTGTCGCCCACGATTGCCGCTTTGTGCGCGTCGCTTCCCTTGCCGCCGTAAGCACCGTCTTCAATGAGCTTTTTCGCATTATCCCAAGCTCCTCCACTGGTAGCCATGAAAATGGCGAGCAAAAAGCCCGAGGCGATTGCCCCTGCAAGAAGCCCTCCCAGCGCCTGCGCTCCGAACAAGAATCCTACTGCAAGCGGCGTAAGCACTGCCATTGCCCCGGGAATCATGAGCTGTTGCAATGCGCTTGCCGTTGCAATATCGACCGCTTTAGCGTAGTCGGGCTTTTGCTTTCCGCTCATCAATCCTTTCATGGTGCGGAATTGCCTGCGCACTTCCTCGACTATTTCGAAAGCGGCTTTTCCGACTGCTTTCATCAAGAACGACGAGAACAAGAAAGGCAGCAGCGCGCCGATGAACAAGCCTACGACGACGGCGGGGTTGAGGAGGTTTATCGAAGTGAGTTTAGTTGATTCGGCGAACGCGGCGAACAGCGCCAACGCTCCGAGTGCAGCGCCGGCGATGGCGAATCCTTTGGTAGTTGCTTTCGTAGTGTTGCCGACCGAGTCGAGCGCGTCAGTATTTTTCCTTACGTTAGGTGGCATTCCGCTCATTTCAGCAATGCCGCCTGCATTGTCGGTAATCGGCCCGTAAGCGTCGAGAGTAATGATTATTCCCGTGAGAGAGAGCATTGCCGTAGCGGCGAGCGCAATCATGTAGATTCC
>DATDSY010000084.1:0-4709 GCA_035291125.1 Candidatus Norongarragalinales archaeon | reverse complement strand
CCTTCGGATTAATTTTGCAGCTTCTGGAATAATAAACCCTAATGAAGCGATGGCGAACGCCAACGCCAAATCCCCGTAAAGCAGCGGTTTAGTCGAGAAAATGCTTTCGAAGAACGGCGTGTAGAGAATCGCAAGCTGCAGTGCGACTGCAACCAAAGCCGCGAGAATCATCGTTTTGTTGGAGAAAAAGCCGACTTCCCACAACGCGTGTTTTTGCGAGCGCACGCTGAACGCGAAAGCGATTTGAATGAAAACTATCGTGGTGAAAGCCATGCTGCGCGCGTACTCGATTCCGTGCGCGTCGTGGTAAAGCCAGAATATGACGACCGTTGCAAAAGCCATGAACACGCCCATTTCAAGGATGCCTGCAAGCGAATTGCGGTTGATGATGTTTTCGTTCGGGTCGCGCGGCTTTCTCTCCATCACTCCAGGCTCTTTCGGGTCTACGCCCAACGCCAACGCAGGCAAGCCGTCCGTAGCCAAGTTCATCCACAATATTTGCAAAGGCTCGAGCGGGCTTTTCAGCCCAAGTATTACCGCAGTGAATACCGCAAGCAGCTCGCCTATGTTGCAGGTTATCAAATACCGCACGCTCTTGGAAATGTTGTCGAAAACTATTCTTCCCTCTTCCACCGCGTTTACGATTGAAGCAAAGTTGTCGTCGGTAATCACCATGGCGCTTGCTTCCTTCGTCACGTCCGTTCCAGTAAGCCCCATTCCAACGCCTATGTCCGCCTTCTTGATCGCTGGAGCGTCGTTCACGCCGTCTCCCGTCATTGCAACAACCTGAGTGCCGTCCGCCTTGATCGCTTTCACGATGCGAAGCTTGTGTTCGGGCGAAACGCGCGCATAAACCGCGGCTTTCTTTGCAATGCCCGCCAGCTCCTCGTCGCTCGTTTCATCCAGCTCCCCGCCGGTAAGCACGAGCGAATCTTTCTCGACAATGCCCAGTTCTGTCCCTACTGCGAGCGCCGTTTCCTTGTTGTCGCCAGTAATCATGACCACGCGGATTCCAGCAGCTCGGCACGATTCAATAGCGCGCTTGGCTTCGGGCCTCGGCGGGTCCATCATTCCCACCAGCCCAAGGAACACCAGCCCCGTTTCCATCTGCCTTTCGCTCTTCCCCTCGAACTTTCGGAATGCTAACGCCAAAACGCGCAATGCTTTGGAAGCCATTTTCTTGTTTTGCCCCAGGATTTCCTTTCGGTCTTTCTCGGTCATCCGCCGTTCTTTCCCGCCAGCAAGCGCATGAGAACACTTTTGCACTACGAATTCGGGCGCGCCTTTAACGAATACGAGCGCGCGCCCCTCGTGCTTTCGAGAGACGCTCATCATCTTGCGTTCGGAAGAAAACGGGATTTCGTGCACGAACTCCGCTTCTTCCTTCAATTCTTCCTCGTCCAAACCCGCCTTGCGCGCCAAAACCAAGAGTGAAGCTTCGGTCGGGTCTCCTGCCACGCGAGCAGACGCTCCGCCCGCTTCCGAGGCAAGGCTAGAGTTGTTGCAGTAAACGCCTGCGAGCAAAAGTTTTTTCAGCACAAGATTTTTCGCCGCGTCTATCTTTTTTCCTCCAGCCTCGAAAAACTCGCCGTGCAAAGCATAACCGCTGCCAGTGACGCTATAACTCCTTCCGTCCGCATACACTTCCCGCACGGTCATCTCGCTTTTAGTTAGCGTGCCGGTCTTGTCGGAACAAATCACGGTAGCCGCGCCCAGCGTTTCTACTGCAGGCAGCTTGCGTATTATCGCGTTGCGTTTTGCCATGCGCTGCACTCCGATTGCCATCGTCACCGTTACAATAGCCGGCAAGCCTTCGGGGATTGCTGCGACGGCGAGCGTTACCGCAATCAAAAACATTTCGAAAACGCTTTCACCGCTCAACAGCACGCCTGCGGCGAAGACTATTGCGACAGCGGCTATCGCTGCAACGCCCAGTTGTTTTGCAAGCACTTCCAGACGCCTTTGCAGCGGCGTTTCATCCGTTTCCGTCTGCTCGACGAGCGTTGCGATGCGACCTACTTGTGTTTCCATTCCAGTGGCGCACACGAGCGCTTTCGCCCTGCCTTTCGTAGAGGCAGTTCCCATGAAAACGCAGTTCTCGCGGTCAGCCACGGAAGTTTTTTCCGCCAGCGTTATGCCCGCGTTCTTCTTTACAGGCAGGCTTTCTCCGGTCAACGCGCTTTCCTCGCACTCGAACTCTATTGCTTCAATCAGGCGGCAATCGGCAGGAATGCGGTCTCCCGCTTCAACAACTATAACGTCTCCAGGGACTAGCAGACGGGACTCTTCCTGCATTTCGCGCCCCCCTCTCAGCACGCGCGCTTTGGGGGAAACGAGTTTCTTGAGAGCGGCGATAGCCTGTTCCGCCTTGTACTCTTGAACGAAGCCGAACACGGCGTTGAGAATGACGATGGCCATTATCGCCGCTGCGTCCAGCCACTCGCCCAAAGCCCATGACACGCCCGCGGCGGCAATCAAAAGCAGCACTAGAATGCTGGAAAACTGTTCGAGGAAAACCAAAACCGGGTTTTTGCCTTTCTTTTCCTTGAGTTCGTTAAATCCGTATTGAGAAACCCGTTCTTGCGCCTCGCTTTCGCTCAGGCCTCCTTCGCCCGAATTCAATTCCAGCAAGCACGCTTTGGAGCCCAAAGCGTGGAATTCCTTAGCCCCCGCCATCTTCAAACACAGCCTTTTCCCTAAAATCGTTTCATTAAAACAAACGCAACTGCTTTTTTAATTCACTTGCACTTGTTTTTTTGCTCAAACGCAGGTCAACCAAATGCTTCAAGAATTCGCTTTCGTCATTGCAGGGCTAGTGGTCATCGCCTACGCTTCCGACAAGGTAGTGCGCATTCTCAACGGCATTTCCCTGCTGTTCCGCGTTCCCAAGTTCGTCCTCGCCTTCCTCATACTCGGATTGGGCACTTCTCTTCCGGACATGATCGTCGCCGGCGTTTCCGCTTCAGAAGGCCAAATGCAGATGGTCTTGGGAATGGTCATCGGCTCGAACATCATAGTGCTGACCATAATGCTAGGGGTAGTCGCACTCATCAAAGGCGATTTTCGAGTGCGTGAACGCACGGTCCTCGAGAATTTCGGGTGGATTTTCTTCGTCCTCATGATTCCCCTGTTCCTGCTGGTCGACGGGCGCCTGTCCTACATCGACGGGATACTGCTGATAATAGTGTACCTCATGTACGCGTACACCATTTACACGCAGGAAAAGGAAGTGTGGCACGGAAAGGATTCTGGAGTGCAGCTGGAATTGGAATTGAGCGAAAACCCCACTCAACCGGCTTTCTACAGGCAAAAACAGATTTTGAGCACCGAATTCCTCAAGCTGCTCGTGTTTCTCGGAGTTCTGATTTTGACTGCCGAGTTCGTGGTGCAAAACGCGAAAATCTTTTCGCTGGAAGCGGGCATTCCGCCCATCCTCCTCGGCTTCACCTTGATTGCTTTCGGCGTCACCCTGCCGCAGCTAGCGATTGAAATAACCGCGTTGCGCGCCCGCGAGGAGGAAGTTATTTGGGGGGACATCATAGGCGGATTCATCACGGAATTGACGCTCGTGCTCGGCGTGGCCGCGCTGTTCACCGGCTCGGGCGTGGTAATAGAATTAAGCCAGGCTTTCGTGGGCTACGCGTTCATGTTCATTTCGTTCATACTCGTGTTTTTCTTCACTTTCACGAAAAAAAGCTTGACCAAGACCGAGGGCCTGGCGCTGCTCTTTCTCTACCTGGTTTTCCTCACCATCCAGTTCGACTTTCTCCTTCTCGGGGGAAAAGGAGTCATAGGGTGAAAAACCAATTCTTAAAACCCTTTTCCCGCTTATACTCACTATACTTAAATTTTGAATTTTCGAGGGTGGGATGAAAATGAAGAAAATCGCAATCAACGGATTCGGAAGAATAGGCAGGCTTTTCCTGCGAGCGGCGTTCAAGCACCCGACTTTCCTTAAAAACCATCAGATAGTGGCAGTCAACGACTTGACCGACGCCTCCACGCTCGCCCACCTGCTGAAATACGATTCGGTGCACGGCATCATGGAACAAAACGTCACCGCATCCGAAAAAATGATTTTTACCGACGGAATGGAAATGCACGTGCTGAGCGAACCAGAACCCTACAAACTGCCTTGGAAAGACATGGGCGTAGACTTGGTAGTGGAATCGACCGGCAGGTACGCGAAAGGCGGGGCTGAAGGGCACTTGCAGGCTGGAGCGAAGAAAGTATTGCTTTCGGCGCCCGGCACTTGCGAAGCAACCATCGTCTTGGGAGTTAACGAAGATTCTTACGACAAGAGCAAGCACAACGTCGTTTCAATGGCTTCGTGCACGACAAACTGCCTTGCTCCGGTTGCTTACGTTCTCGAAAAAGAGTTCGGCATAGAAAAAGCGTTCATGACAACGTGCCACGCTTACACCAACGACCAAAAGCTTTTGGACACTCCGCACAAGGACTTGAGGAGGGCGAGGAACGCCGCTTCCAACATCATCCCCACGTCCACCGGCGCTGCGAAGGCGATAGGCGATATCGTCCCTTCGCTGAAAGGAAAACTCGATGGCATGTCGCTGAGAGTGCCCGTGGCGGACGGCAGCATGAACAATGTTGTTGCCGCGCTTTCCAAACCCGCTTCGAAAGAAGAGGTTAATGCCGTGGTGAAGGAGTACGCCGACGGGAAAAATGGAAGGATGAAAGGAATCCTCCAG
>DATDSY010000083.1:0-8949 GCA_035291125.1 Candidatus Norongarragalinales archaeon | reverse complement strand
CTTCTTGAACAATATTTCCGGCGCGTTCACATTATGCCCGCCTTTTATGCCCAGCCCCTCCGCATCCTTCCACTTAACCCCCTCGAATTCAAGGTTCAGCTGGGCGAAAATCTTGCGCGAGGAGAAGGGAATGAACGGCTCGAGTATTATCGCAACGCTGCGCAAGGCATTCGCCGTAAGGAAAACGCACGCCTTCGCCTTCTCTGGATTGGTTTTCACTGCGTGCCACGGCGCGCTGTCGTTGAAATACTTGTTTGCATCGCGCGCCAAATCCATGGCGCAATGCAACGCTTCCTGCAGCTTATAATCCTGCAGCAAAAGCCGAGTTTTCTTCACCCGCGCGACAATGGCTTTCTTGAAAGCCTTGTCGCCCTCATCCAGCTTTTTCGCCGAAGGTATTTTCGAGTCGTAATTGTTTTTCACGAACACGAGGCAGCGCTGCAGCAAATTGCCCAGCGTATCAGCGAGGTCGCCGTTCGCGCGCGTTTGGAATTCGTTCCAGAAAAAATTGGTGTCGCTGTGCTCGGGCAAAATCGAAAGGAGGTAATAACGCCAGTAGTCCGCCGGAAACCAATCCAAAGCCTCGTCGGTGAAAATGCCCCACTTGCGCGACGTTGAGAATTTCTCGCCTTCGTAATTCAAGAACTCGACGCTCTTCACCTGGTGGGGGAGATTCGCGTATTCAGAAGCAAGCAAAACCGAAGGCCACGTTACGGTATGGAAAGCAATGTTGTCTTTCCCCAGGAAGTGAATGATTTTCGATTGCGGCCCGCGCCAGTACTCCTCCCACTTGGCGCTTTCGCCTTTTTCGTCAAAAAGCTGTTTTGTAATGGAAATATAGCCGATTGGCGCGTCGAACCACACGTAGAAAACTTTGTTTTCGTATCCTGCAAGCGGAACTTTCACGCCCCACTCCAAATCGCGCGTTATGCAGCGCTCGCGCAGCCCTTCTCTAATCCACTGCAACGCGAAATTGCGTGCGTTGGAAGGCCATTGCTTTTGCTTTGCAATCCACTTGCGCAAAGGCTCTTCCACTTTGGGCAAATCCAGGAACAAGTGCTTGCTCTCGCGAAAGTCTATGTTGTTTTTTCCGCAAATCACGCACGACGGATTAAGCAATTCGATGGGGTCTAGGACTTTGCCGCACTTTTCGCACTGGTCGCCTTTCGCGTAAGGATAAGCGCAATGCGGACATTTGCCTGCAACGTAACGGTCCGGAAGAAAACGCTTGTCGTTCAGGCAGTAAGGAAGCTTCAAGGTTTTTTCCACGATCAAGCCTTTTTCGTGCAGCCGCTTGAAAATTTCCCGCGTTGTTTCGTGATTCTGCCTTGCGCTCGTCCGCCCGAAGTAATCAAAGCTCAAGCCCCACTTTTCGTACACGCTTTTCTGGATTTCATAGTATTTGTCCACGTAATCGCGAATCGGGATTTTCGCCTCCAGCGCGGCAACCTCGCAAGCCGTTCCGTGCTCGTCCGTCCCGCACACGAAAATGACGTCTTCGCCCTGCAAACGCAAAAAACGCGCGTAAACGTCGGCGGGAAGCATGCTTCCGAGTAGGTTGCCCAGATGTTTAACGCCGTTGACGTAAGGCAACGCGCTTGTCACGATTATTTTTTCCTTTGCGCCCGAACTTTTTTTCAAAAAGCCAACCACCGTTAAAGATTTCGAAAGAATTATGTCGAAAGCAAGATTAAAAGCCGCAGTGGTAGGGGGCGATTGCAACGGCCGACCGGATTTCAAAAAGATTTTGAAAAAGAAAAGGAAAAAAAAAAGAAAACGGAAAAATCAATTGGAAAAAAAATCAGCAGCAGCCTGGCCCGTTCATTTCATTCACCTCACATGGAAAAAAAGAAGGCCTATGCGGCCTTCTTCAAATCCTTAATCCGCTCTGCGACTCCCTGCGCCTCTTTTTCCAGCGAAGCCCGGTAGTCCTCGAGCATCTCGATTTTCTCTTCATTAGTCAGGAAGCCCCTGCCGCCAAAGCAGTTGTATCCGTCCATTTTGCACACCTCCCGATTTTGATATCGGACATACGATATTCGCCAAACTCGTATTTAAATATATCGGTCGTCCAATAGGTTTGTGGTATCGTGAAGGACGTGGCGTGCTGCGACATGCGGGGGATGCTGTCGTTCCTGCTGCTGTTTTTGATAGAGAAAAAGCCCATGCACGGCCAGGAGATTGCGGACGAGCTGGAAAAGCGGAGGGGCGAGAGGCCGAGCCCCGGAACTATTTATCCCGCGTTAAAAGCGTTGAAGGAAGCTGGGTTCGTGAAGGAAAAGAAGAAAGGGAAAACTATTTGCTATACAATCACGGAAAGGGGGAAAGCGGTCTTGAAAGTTTCGAAAGAACGCTTTTGCCGAACATTCGTTGAAGTTTTCGAGGGTTGAAGCAACATGACTGAACTAAGCTGGTTAAGGAAGGAAATTGGAAGGCTTAAGGAAAGGAACGCGAGGGTCGAGGCGGACAAGGCGTGGGAAACGAGCTGGGCGAGGAAACTCGTGATTTTCATCTTAACGTATTTGGCAATGGCTATTTACTTTTACGCGACCGGGCTGCCCAATCCGCTCGTAAACTCGTTCGTCCCTGCACTGGCTTTTGTTATTTCAACATTAAGCCTGCCGCTATTCAAGAAATACTGGGCCGAGAACTTTTACAAAAAATGAGTGCTCCGCCCGGGATTCGAACCCGGGTTGCTGGCTTGCTTTAAGAGGGGTAGAGGAGGCTTCGGGCCGACGACGTCCCCCTTATGAAAGGCCAGCGTCCTGGACCGGACTAGACGAGCGGAGCTTTGTCCTAGAAGAACAAAAGAAATTGTGCCGAACAGGTTTTAAATGATTTTTCTTTCGCGCAATTTCGAGAAAACGAGCATGGAAATTTCTTCCTTGCCTTTGAGCTTGCCCTTTTCCATGCACTTGATTGCCAGCCAGCGTTTTTCCTTCGCCAAACGCAGGTAGTTGTCGTAAACCGCCTTGGCGTAGTAATAGTCTCTCTCGTGAATGTCTTTCTTCACTCCCCGGATTTTGTTCTTCCGTTTTTCTAGGAGTTTTCCGCTCTGCGAAGGAGGCACGTCAAGAAAGACGACCGCATCAGCCTTCGGCAACCCTTCCTCGACTTTCTCTATCCACGCGAGCATGTTTTTCCTGCGCTGCGCGCTCAAACCCGCAGTTTGAAATGCGAGATTCGCCTGCGTGTACCTGTCCAAAACAACGGCATAGCCGTTGCGCAGGAAGCCTTCGATTTCCGGCTTGCGGGAATACCGGTCCAGCGCGTAGAGCAGAGAAGCGAATTGCTGCGGGACTTTGCTTCTCGCCCCGAAATGCCCTTTCAAGTAGGAAGCAATGAGTTTTCCCACAGGAGTCTCGTAGGAAGGAAAGTCTATCAAAACCGCTTTTTTTCCCATGCGCTTGAGGTTTTTCACCAACAACTCCGCCTGCGTCTTCTTTCCAGAAGCGTTGATTCCCTCCAAGACGATTAAAGCCATTCCGATTTCACTTCAACAGGGTTTTCAAGATCGTGGCGGAAAAGGGTATGAGAATGTTGTCGTCAACCTTGAAGTCCACCGACTCTACTGCAGCGAGAAAAATGGAATAAATGATTGCGTTCTGCAATCCCAAGAAAAACATTGAAGACGCTATTCCGGCGAGGATGAACGCGCCTGCACCGGCCCAAGTTTTCTTTTTGTTGAAAGGCAGCGCGTGCTTTCCTGAAATGCCGACGAGCGTGGCAAAACCGTCGCCGAAGGCTAGTATCACCGTTACGCCCATTGCGAAGGTGAAATCCGTCGCAGCGAATAAAAACAGAGCTCCTGCGGCGTAAGCCAGCCCGCCGCGGGCGGGAATGACTTCCTTGCGGTCGAACTTTTCCAGCATGAAGTCGACAAAAGGGTTTTCGAAGCCCTTGAGCTTGAAGTGCACTAGAATCAAGCCGAAAAACAGCACCATCGCCAAAAGCAGTATGGTGCTTTCACGGCCTGAGAAATTGGCGATGAACAAGAGCATCGCGCCGAAGAGCATGTGCAGGATCTGCCGTCCCAGTTCAACCATTTTCTTTCCACTACCTGACTTTCTTGTTCAAAAGGTTTTCGTCGAGCATTTCACCCAAGTCGAAGTCGTACCCGTCGTAAAGCTTCTTTTGCAATTCCACCAGCGCAAGATAAACCATCACTGCCAGAGCAAACCCCCCGGCTACTTGGTCGAGAGTGTGCACGCCAAGCCACAAGCGCGAAAGGGAAATTATTACGGCTAGGAAAACCAGGGGAATGAAAAGGAACGTTCCCAACGCACCCATCGCCAGCGCAGTCGCGATCAAAGCGTGGCTGGACGGAAAGCCGTACGAATCTAGAAACGGGCATGACACGAGTGAAGCCCCGTTGACGCACGGCCGTTCGACCCCGAAGAAAACCTTGAGCCCCAAGCCGAGCAAAACGGCTATTGCCAGGGAAAGAACGAACAGCTTCTTGTTTTTAGTGGTAGAGAAAACCAGGACGAACGTCGCAATGATGAAAGCGCCGAAACCCCACGTGCTGTTGAAAAAAATGCTTATCGCGTTGAACAGCTGGCTTAGCATTGCAAATCCCGAAAGAGCTTAAGAAAGCAAGGGCTAAAAGCCTTGCTGAAGCAAAAAAATAATGTAATGCCGGAGTAGCTCAGTTGGTTAGAGCACCAGAGAGAGAAACCAAAGGTTTCTCTCCTCTACCTCTCTTCCTTCGCGAAAAAAAAAGATTGTTTTTCTTTGGCGCGGTGCCTCCGCACCTTTCTTTCCCAAAGAAAGGGGCAAGGCAGGGACGTGTCGGTGGAACAAGCACCGGGAAACCTTGGTTTCCCCTCGGCTTGTAGCGAAACTCATAACCTGGAGGTCGGGTGTTCAATTCTCCCCTCCGGCATTCTAATTGTTTCTTAAAAAGGCTGATTGAACTAAACCAGCGTTGCTTCAACGGCGCTTCACTGAAATCCGTTTGGGCTCTAAAAGCAGGTAAGGCCTATCGTCCTCCACATGAACGTGAGTCCCGTGGAATTTCGTCCAGTCTACATATTTTAATAACAGTTCTCTCGAGTCGCCGTGGTCTTGAGTCAGTTCAAGCAAGAAGGGCGCTCCGCGGTCAAGCACACTCAAAATTTCATCCTTGTTTAAGTTGATCCTGAGAGCATTAGAAATCACTTTAGTGGACGGGGGTCTCTTTGCCACTCCGAACTTTCCTTCAATAAAAAAACGGTGTTCATCAGGGCCATAGAGGTGTGGAGCCCAGCTTACCACGTTGAAGCCCTGGTGGTTTACGTTGACGACCAGCGAAGGTATGTTATGCGGGCTGACCGTGCTTTTTTTCCCCGAAATCCCTTTTTTTATCGCTATTTTCTCCATGCGATCGTGAAGCAGGGTGCCTATTCCTTCACCTCTGGCGCTAGGATGCACGCCCACGTAACTCGTCACAACATTATTACTGTTGTCGAAATCTGCAAGGTAATATCCAACCGGATCCGACAGGCTGCGTCCGGTCTTCCTGAATGCAACGAGAACCAAACCCGTGCCAAACCGGGGGTTTGCTTTCATCAACAGTGCGGCCTTGTTCCAAATCGGGTGTGTTGGAGGCTGGCCCGAACGCCTCACTTGGCTTTTGATTTGCAAATCCTCCAGTTTTTGGGCGAGAGCATACTGGTTCGCCTGCAGCGGCTTTATGACGATCTTGCGGGAAGTTTGCGGTTTGTACGCCATTTCAACATCCAACTTTACTTTTCAAGCGTGGAACGCCTCGACGAAATAATCTTCTCCCTGCTGTCGCACGAAAAGGTCGTGCATCGGCAGGGAATGCTGGTTTGAAAGAATGAATTCCTTGAGCATCAGCAAATCCGAAGGAATCATTTTTTCAGGCAATTTGTCCAGCTCGAACCACTCGACCTGCCCTTCTATCGAACGCGTCAATTGCAAGTGTTTCGGTTTGAGTTGGCAGATGAAAAGCAGGTAATGCTGTTCCTCCTTCCACTCTGCCTGCGGCTTTATTATTTCAGAGGAAATGCCGCGCAGGGCGACGAATTCGCATTCCAAGCCCGTTTCCTCGCGGGCTTCTCGCACTGCCGCGTCTTTCAGGGTTTCGCCGAACTTGACTTTCCCGCCTGGAAAACCCCAGTGCCCGAAGAATGTTTTCCCTTCCCGCTCGCGCTTCAACAGCAAAAGCTTTTTTTCGAACATAATAGCTGCAAGCACTATCGCCAGAGGCTTTCGCACGTCTTCGTCGGTCATGAAATTTTTCCCCTCGCAAACGACTTGTCCCCGCCGCCCTTCGCTCCCTTCGACTTCAGCAATTCAACGGCATTCTCCCCGCTCTGCGCTCCTGCGGCGGCTGCAATCAAGCCGCCCTTGTTCCAAACAACTACGCTAGCCCTAGGGTTTAACTCTATCGTTTTCAAAACGATTTTTTCCAAAAGCCTTTGAGGCGCGTTCAATTCCTGAGACGTTTTCGTTTTCGAGGAAAACTCGCGCGCGTAATTCTCTGCGTTCGTCTCCCACAAATCCTCGATTTCCTTCTTCTGCGCCTTCCACTCCTGGAAAAACCTTTCGACCGTTGAAGGCAATTCGTCCAAATGCACGCTCAAAACGCTCGCCGCATTCTGCAAATACTCCTCGTGCTCGCCCACGTGCTCCAACGCCCTGTCGCCAGCCTTGTAGCGCAATCGCAATACCCCGTCTTGAACTTGCTCGATTGCCGTGATTTTTATGAATCCAATGTCTTTCGTGTTTTCGCAGTGCGTTCCGCCGCAAGCCTGCACGTCCCACCCGACTATTTCGACTATGCGCACTTCATCTGAAGGAGGACCGCCTCCCTGGTAAATAGTAAAACCGTACTTTTGCTCTGCTTCGCCTCTCGGCTGGTTCGAGCATTTGATGGGCAGGCCTTTGCGCACTACTTCGTTCGCCACCCGCTCGATTTCCGCCTTTTCTTCAGGCGTGATTTTCTTGTAGTGCGTGATGTTCACGAACGCTTCGTCTTCCTCCTTGCGCGAGCCCGCCTGCCAAACGTGCTTTCCCAACACGTTTTGCGCCGCACGAAGCACGACGTGCGTGGCAGAGTGGTGCTTGCGGATGTCCTCCCGCCGCTTCTCATCGAGCTTGAGCGAAACCTTTTTACCCTTCGCGAACGGCGAAGGCTTTTCCAAGTAATGCACTACGATTCCGCCTTCCTTTTGCGTGTCGCGCACGAAAACCCCGTCAATCCAGCCGTGGTCGCCGCACTGCCCTCCTCCCTCGGGATAGAAAACAGTCTGGTCGAGCGCAATCTTGTCGTCATTGCATGCGACAACATTCGCTTCGAGCGAGTAAGCAAAAGGCTTGTCGTAGTAAACGAGTTTCGTGGGCTTCAACAGCGCGTCGTCGAACTCCTTCTTTTTCGCCTGCGCCTGCTTTTCCAAAACGTGCTTTTCCGCCAGGCGCTTGTAGAAATCGGTCGGGGCTGAAATCTCGAGCCCTTGTTGTTTGGAAACGCTTTCTACGAGTTCAGGAGTAATCCCGTTGCTTTCGTACAAAACCATCATCTTGTCTGACGTCAAAGGCTCTTTGCGCGAAATTATTTCGCGCACCTTGTTCGACGCGTTTTTCAAGGACTCTTCGTGCTTCGCTTTCTCCGCGTCGATTATTTCCTGCAAGGCAGGAAGCCTTTCCTCGAACTCTGGCCACAACGGCTTCAGCTCGCGCGCGTGCAAACGCATCAGGTCCATCAGATTCAACTGCAAATTGTAATCGCGCATGAACGAAAAACAGCGGCGGAACAGCAAACGCAGGTTGTAGCCTCCGCCCGTATTGGAAGGCACCGCCCCGTCGGACAAAGCCATCAAAAGCGTGCGAGAGTGGTCGGCCAAAGCGTAAATCGCCTGCGAAGGCGCGATTTGCTTTTCCATTTCTTCTAGAGAAAGCCCGAGCATTGAAGCAATTTTCTGCTTTTCCTCGCGCATGCTTCTCACGCTTTCCACGTCCAAACCCGCGGAAAGCGAAGCGTACTTGCGCAGCAAAGCGTCGTCAAAACGCAATCCCGACTGTTTCTTAGCAAACTCGATTACCGACGGGAAAACCGCGTCGTATGCAGTCAATTCACCCGTATAATACCAAAGCAACCGCTCGAAACCCCATCCGACGTCGACCACGCGCATGGGCAGTTCTTTCATCCCCTGCTTTTCGTCCCAATAGTACTGCATGAAAACGCTGTTCACCAATTCACTGCCGTTCGCAAAGCTTTCGATGCACGGGCCGAACGCGGAAAAGTCTGGCATGCTCCAAACGTCTTCCGTATACGTGAGCTCTTTTTTCGGCACTTTCAGCACGCCCGTCAAAAATTCGTAGTTCAAGCGAATGCAGTCGTCAAGCCAGTACGCCTTCTTGTCCTTGGGATAATTGAAGGACTTTTGCCCGGCCATCATGAACCCGGAAAAATGCCTTCCCGTAACTCCCACGTTTGCAATATCCACGAAACGCATGCACGGCTGGGGCACGACCAGCGGGTTGGCGGGATACTCGAAAACCACTTTCCCGTCTTCAAGCCGCTGGAAGTCCACGACATCGGCGATTACGAAGTACAAATCTTCCCGCCATTTGGCGAGCAAAGGATAGCGGGGGATTACGTCGTGCCCGTTTTTCTTCCAAAAGCCGGCGAACTTTTTCCAAAAATCTGCGTAAGATTCTTTCACGGGCGTTTTCTTGAAGAAAGTGTATTCCTCGTGCGAACTGTCTCCGCACGACTCGCGTCCGCCTGCGGTCCAATAGTTCTTGCCGCACTTGGCGCACGTCTTGCGCTCGAAACCCTCGTCGTCGAACAGCTTTGTTTTATAGTATTTGGCGGGGTTTTTGGAAAACTCGCCTTTCAGGTGTTCTTTCGACACGCTTCCGCCGGGCAAGTAAAGAGGCATAAACGGTTTTACTCGCTCAAAGTTTAAAAGCATTCGAAAAACTGGAGAACTTGCGAAA
>DATDSY010000082.1:0-2532 GCA_035291125.1 Candidatus Norongarragalinales archaeon | reverse complement strand
ATCCGCAAGATAATCGAAAAAGAAAAGCCCGACGGGTTTATCGCCACCATGAGCGGGCAAACGGGATTGAATCTTGCGATTGAATTGCGCGATTTCCTCAAGGAAAAAGACGTGAGAGTGCTCGGCACGAGCATTGAAACTATTGAATTGGCCGAAGACCGGGAAAAGTTTCGTGACTTGCTTTTGAAAATCGGCGAGCCCGTTCCCCCCAGTTTGCGCGTGAAAAACTTGGATGAGCTGAAGAAGGCGGTCGGGAAAATCTCCCTGCCCGTAATCCTGCGTCCGGACTTCAACCTCGGCGGAATGGGAACGATGATCGTGGAAAAGGAAAGCGAAATTGAAGAGAAAGGCGACTCTTGCTTTGCCTCCAGCGGTTCGGGAGAACTCTTGGTGGAGAAGAGCGTTGCCGGATTGTGTGAAATGGAGTACGAAGTAATCCGCGATTCCTTTGATAATTGCATTGTGATTTGCAGCATGGAAAACATCGATCCGATGGGCATTCACACGGGCGAAAGCGTTGTCGTAGCGCCTGCCCAGACGTTGAGCGACGACGACCACCAAAAGCTTCGCAGCGCGGCAATCAAAGTCGTGCGGGCGCTGGGCGTAGTGGGAGCGTGCAACATCCAATTCGCCTTGGACCAGTCGAACGGCGAGTATTACGTCATCGAGGTTAACCCGCGCACGTCGCGTTCTAGTGCGTTGGCGTCGAAAGCGACCGGCTATCCCATTGCGCGCATAGCTACCAAGCTTGCTCTCGGATATTCCTTGATTGACGTTGAAAACAAAATCACGGGCAAAAGCGCGATGTTCGAGCCGGCGTTGGATTATGTCGTGCTTAAGGTGCCTCGCTGGCCTTTCGACAAGCTGTATGCAGAGAATAAGATAGGCACGAGCATGCGTTCTACCGGGGAAACGATGGCGAT
The DNA here is from genome assembly GCA_035291125.1 of Candidatus Norongarragalinales archaeon. Taxonomy (GTDB): domain Archaea; phylum Micrarchaeota; class Micrarchaeia; order Norongarragalinales; family Norongarragalinaceae; genus UBA10210. Next base: position 1,609 of record DATDSY010000082.1, on the reverse strand, counting down.
AGGCAGGACTTTCGAGGAAGCGTACAACAAGGCCTTGCGCTCTGTTGAAAAGAGAATTCCCACCAAAGTCGTTTCGCTCGAGGAAATAGCGAAGCCGACGGAAACGCGCATTTACGACTTGCTTCAAGTCTTGAAGCTTTACGCGGTCGGCGACATAGCGCGCGTCACGCGCATCAACCCGTGGTTTCTCGAGAAAATCAAGAACGTCGCTTTAGCCGAGGATGAGCTGAAAAACAATTTCAGCGAAGACGCGCTTGAAAACGCCAAGAAGCAGTCTTTGTCCGACGTGAAGGTAAGCAAGCACTCTGGAAGGTCGGTGGAAGTAATACGCTTCATGCGCGAAAAGCAAGGTTTGCACGCTTCATTCAAGATGGTCGACACTTGCGCAGGCGAATTCCAGGCTTTAACGCCTTACTATTACTCTACTTTCGACGCGCAGAACGAAGCTGTGAATGCGAAGGCAAAGCGCAAGATAATAATCCTCGGCTCAGGCCCCATTCGCATCGGGCAGGGAATCGAATTCGATTACTGCACCGTGCATGCCGTCGCGGCGTTGAAGGAAGAAGGCTTTGAAGCGATTATAATAAACAACAACCCGGAAACCGTTTCCACGGACTTCGACGTTTCCTCCCGCCTTTATTTCGAGCCTTTGACAATTGAAGACGTTTTGAACGTGGTCAAGCAAGAAGGGGATATTGAGGGAGTGGCAGTGCAGTTCGGCGGGCAAACGTCCATAAACCTCGCCTTGCCTTTGCATGAAAACAACATTCGCATTCTAGGCACGAGCGTCGAGGCGATCGACCTTGCCGAAGACCGCAAGAAATTCAAGAAGCTCATGAAAGACTTGAAAATTCCGATTGTCGAAAGCGGGTTGGCTTTCAACGAGCAGGAAGCGTTTGAAATCGCCGCAGACGTCGGCTACCCCCTTCTCATAAGGCCTTCGTACGTGCTGGGCGGAAGGGCGATGCACATGGTGCGCAACGAAAGCGAGTTGCGCGAGAAAATTGCCGAAGCGATTGACGTTTCCGAAGGCCATCCTCTGCTCATCGACCATTTCATTGAAGATGCGATCGAGTTGGACGTTGATTTGGTTGGGGACGGTTCCAATGTGTTTATTGCCGGGGTTATGGAACAGTTGGACGAAGCGGGAATTCACTCTGGCGACAGCGCCTGCGTTATCCCGACAATAAGCATTTCCCCCAAGGCCAAGGCGAAAGCCATCGAGTATTCCAAGAAAATCGCGCTTGCAATGCAAATCAAGGGGCTTTGCAACATTCAAATTGTGATTAAAGCCGACGAGGCTTTCGTTTTGGAAGTGAATCCGCGCGCTTCGCGCACCATTCCCTTCGTAAGCAAGGCCATCGGAATGCCCATTGCCAAAATTGCGGCGAAAATACAGGCGGGAGTAATGACTCTCGAAGGGTTTCCAGAAATCGCGGAAAGCAAGTATTACTGCGTGAAAATGCCGGTCTTTCCCTTCAACCGCTTTCCGGAAGTGGATCCCGTCGTGGGCGCGGAAATGAAGTCGACTGGCGAAACCATGGGAATTGCTTCGACGTTCGAAGAGGCTTTCGGAAAGGCTTTGCTTGCGGCGGGAATGCGTTTCGGC
>DATDSY010000081.1:0-13325 GCA_035291125.1 Candidatus Norongarragalinales archaeon | reverse complement strand
GCATGAAAATTGCTTCGTTTGCAGCTTGCTCCATGAGTTCTTGCGTAACTTGAAACCCGGAGAAAGCCGCGAGCTTTTCTTTCGCTTCGCTTTCCTGCCCCATGCTCACCCAAACGTCCGTATAAACAGCGCTCGCGTTTTCCACGGCCTTGAACGGGTCGCTGGAAACTTCGAGCTTGCTTTTGCTTGCGCCGGCAAGCTGTTTTGCCTTGTCCAAAAACTTTTCCTCAGGCAGAAAGCCTTCCGGCGATGCGACTGCGAAATTCACGCCTGCCGAAGCGCAGGCGAGCATGAGCGATTTGCATACGTTGTTAGAGTCCCCGACGAACGCGACTTTCGTGCCTTCCAGCCCGCAATACTCCTTTACCGTAAGCATGTCCGCCAGCGCCTGGCACGGGTGTTCTTCGTCGCTCAACAAGTTTACCACGGGAATTTCGCTGTGCTGTGCGAATTCGGCGAGGAATTCGTGCGAGTAGACGCGCGCTGCGAACAAGTCTGCGTACTGCGAAATAGTTTTCGCACTGTCGAAAACGTCTTCGTGCTTGCTTTTCACGTGCGCGTTGGGCAGGTCTATGACGTGCGCGCCCATTTCCTTAGCTGCAAGCTCGAAAGATATTTTCGTGCGGGTCGAAGGCTTTTCGTAAAGCGTTACGACGCTCTTGCTCGCAATCGCCTTGGCGTATTTCGCGGGGTTTGATTTTGCCGCAGCAGCAAGGAATACCGTTTCCTTGACGTCCAAATCCAAAACCGACAACAAATGCATTTTTTTTCCACCATCCGTTTTCATTCTTGTTTTTTTGCAGCCAGCAATTCACCGGCCTTTTTCAAAACGTGCGCCGGGTTCGGCCCGCTCTCTCCCGTTTTTGAAACAATCCACTTGGCATCCTGCCATTTTTCCATTTCTTCTGGAGTCACGCTTGCCCCCGCTTCGGCCAAGAGTTTGTTCAACGTCGCGGCGTCGATTTTCGCGAGCCCTTTTCCGGAAGACTGTGCTACTGCGTTTTCAACGATTTTCTTCGCGCTTGAAAAGCCGATTTCATGCTCTTGCTTCAATTGTTCTGCCACGCTCAGCGCTCCGATGAAGTTTTCTTCCGCCGCTTTCCCCATTTTTTCCGCGTTCACTCCAAGGCAACCGACGACTTCAGCGGCTGTTTCAACCGCGGTTTTGGCTTCAAACGCGCTTTCCATGACGCAGTATTTGCCCCACTGCAAGTCTTTGTTGTAGCCAGCCAAATTCGATTTTGCAGTTGAAAGCACTTGCAACAGGGACGCTTGCGTTTTCGCCGTTTTTGCCTTGATTGCCTCGAGAACGTCGGGATTCTTTTTTTGCGGCATTGCCGAGCTGCCTGTGGCATAAGCGTCTTCGAGGGTTGCAAAGCCGGTTTCCTTCATGGAGAATATGAGCAGCGTTTGCGCGAGGATGCTCAAGTGCGTCATTGCAGAGGCGCAGGCGTAAGCGAAGTCGGCTTGCGGTTCCCAGCGGTTGGAAACCGCGTCAAGAGAATTCTCCTGCGTTTTGCCGAAGCCAAGTTCTTCAGTGGTTTGTTCTGCATCGATCGGAAACGTCGTTCCGAATCCGACTCCCGCCCCCAGCGGGTTGGAGTCGTGCAGTTCGATGAAGTTTGCGAATTTTTGCGAGTCGCGTTGGAATGCGTAGGCGAACGCCAGGAGCGTGTGCCCGAATGTCGTCGGGAGCGCGGGCTGGTGGTGCGTGTAGCCCGGCATCGGGCTGTTGGCGTGTTCCAGCGCTTTTTTAGCCAGTGCTTTCACCAAGCTTCCGAGCGCAACTTGCATTTCCTTCGCCTGTTTTTTGAGGAACAGCTTTTCGTCGCACGCGACCAAATCGTTCCTGCTGCGGCCGCAGTGCAGGTTTTTCACGCCGTGCTTTTCCTCCAAAAAGGAAAGCACTGCCGAGTGCACGTCTTCAGACGCCGAGACTTTCGCCTGTTTTTCCCCTTCGCCCAACCCTTCCAGCTCGACGAGCCCGGCGAAAATCCAGTCCGCCTCCTCCTGCGCAATTATTCCCTGCTTCAAAAGCATTTTTGCGTGCGCTTTGCATGCAGAGATTTCGCTTTCGAAAAGCAGGAAGTCGAACTGCGCGTCGCTTCCGCTAGTAAAGCGTATTGAGCCGCCGCCGATTTCGCTGAACGCACTTCCCCACTGGAGTCCTTTGATTTGGCCATCTTCTTTCACTTGCACCGCCCCATCACCTTTTGCTTTCCCACGCGTTTTTCGATGTTTTGAAGAACTTCTTGCCTTGCGTGCCTTCGGCTGGAGCTCGCATGGAATTGATTTTCAAAAGCAGGCTTGAGCCGTTCTTGCCTACTACCTGCATGGAAACGCAGTCGCCGTAACTGACGTTAAGCGAATCGCGGATATGCAAAGGCAATACTAGCCGGGCTTTGGAATCAAGCTTGCAGGCCGTCTCTCTTTCTAGAGGCTTCGCTGGAATAGTTTTGGTGGGCTGCTCTTTGTAATTCACCCATTTCAATTTTCACCTCTAGATTTCACTCGTTTTAAAAAACGATTATACTTGTTGGCGTTTCCCACGATTTAAACCTTTTTCAAGGGATTAAAACCGAGTCAAAACGCTTTTTTTTCGCTTGCGAAAGTTTCTCGCCTAGATTCTGCTTTTCCGTTTCGCTAAACCTGCCGTTTTCGATTATCCTTTCAGCTTCTTTCAGTGCCCTGCCGTGAAGCTCCTGCGAGACTTGAATAGTCGAGAGAAGCTCCAGCATGCAGTATATCCTGTCATCCCCCTTAACTTGCAAAACCGTTTCCATAATTTTTTCACAGCTTTTTTCGAAAGGGTACTCGTCGTTCGTGTAATTGCCCCACTCTATGATTTTCCTGAAAAACTCCTGCCTTTTCTCCTTTCCACCTTCATCATTGAAGGGCGGGATTTCTTTTGCCAGCTCGTCTATCGTGTAAACCTTCATTTTCTTGCCTCCGTGATGTTCAGCCTGTTGGCTCCTGAACTACTGTGCCCCCTCAAACAATATATTTTTATTTACCAAAAAACTGTATTTTTTAGTAAAAGTTAGGTTATTTTGCGTATATTCTTGAATGTGCATACAATCTTTGTGGGGTAATTAGTATGGCTCTTGACGAAAAGGATTTTGCAATTCTTGATGCGCTGAAGGAGGATGCGGGCGTTTCTCTTACCGTGCTTTCGAGAAAAACAGGCATTCCGCCGGCGACCTTGCACTACCGGCTTCGTTTTTTGAGGAAAGAGAAAATCATAGTGCGGGAAACGGTTGATTTGGATTACAAGAAAATAGGCCGGGGGATTAAGGCGTTCATTTTGATTGAGGCCGCCGATGCGGCAAGCGGTGGGAAAGACCTGCCGAAGATGGTGGAGGTTTTGAAGCGCATTCCGGGCGTTGAAGAGGCTGACTCTGTTACGGGCACCGTGGATGTATTGGTGAAGGCGAGGGCGTCTTCGATAGACCAGTTGAGCGAAATGATTTTGAAGAAAATAAGGCTGGTTCCTGGCGTGGCTAGGGTAAACACCATGCTTTCGCTCGCTTGAGCGCCTTTAGATAGTTACGGGGACAGGACTATTTTTCCGGAATTCCCTGTTTTCATGAGTTCGAACGCCTTTTCGTATTCGTCGAGCTTGAACTTGTGGGTGATTATCTTCTTAAGGTCGACTTTCCCGGTCTTTAGGAATGACGCTGCCTTATACCAAGTGTCGAACATAATGCGCCCGTTGATGCCGTGTATTACCGCGCCTTTGAATACTATTCCGTTAGTCACGTCGAGGGAAACTTCGTCCGAGAATACGCCGAGAATGGATATTCTTCCTCCGGGGCGCAGAACTTTGAACGCGTCTTTCAGCGCCTGTGGAGCTCCGCTCATTTCCAGCGCAACGTCGACTCCCCTGCCGTTGGTTTGGGCTAGGATTTCGGTTACCGGATTGCTTTTAGATGGATTTAGCATTACGTCGGACCCCATCTTGTCGACGAGGCCGAGGCGGTATTCGTTAAGGTCGATGTTGAAAATTTTTTCTGCGCCCGCTGCCTTGCATAATGCGGTGGCGCACAATCCGATTGGGCCTGCGCCGAAGATGGCTATTGTTTTTCCGGTTATGTCGCCGCTGAACGTAGCGTGAACCGCGTTTCCCAACGGCTCTTGCGCGCTCATTACTTCAATGGGAATTGACGGGTCGTTTTTCCAGGCGGTGTTTGCAGGCATCGACAAATATTCTGCAAAACAGCCGTCTACGTCTATCCCCCGTAGCTTGACGTTCTCGCAAATGTGCGCGTTTCCGGTTTTGCATTGGAAGCAGTGCCCGCAGTTGATGTGCGTCTCTCCGCTCACCAGGTCCCCATTCTTAAGTCCTTGGACGTTGCTTCCAATCTTGACGACTTCCCCGCAAAACTCGTGGCCGATGATTCGCGGCGGGTGAATGCGTTTTTGCGCCCAGTGGTCCCACTCCCAAATGTGCACGTCTGTGCCGCAAATGCTTGTCGCACGTATCTTGACCAGGATTTCAGTGTCTTTGATTTCTGGGATTTCCACGTCCTTGATTTCAAAGCCTTTTTCCGGCTTGGCTTTTAGAACTGCTTTCATTTGTGAATTCTACCTCGCTTGGTTGTTTCTGGGGCTGTGGTTTTCGATAGCAATGCCTCAGCGTTTGACTGCCCCTTTAATTAAAATTGGACACCCCGTTTTAAAACCTTGTTTCTTTCGCCGATTGTCGTTGTCGCTCTTGTTTTTATTGTTTTTCCGCATTATTTTCTTTTAGACTATAGGAAGCAAAGCCCAGAGAGGTGTTTTTTTTACGATGGTGAACAGAAACCCGACCGGATTTTTGAAGCAGGAGTACGACGCCCTAGTCTCGCAGAATCTCGACTGGCGCATAAAGCAACTGCAAGGCCCTTCAACCCCGCACGCGATAGTAGACGGCAAGGAAGTTTTGATGCTTTGCTCCAACAACTATTTGAATTTATCAAGCCACCCGAAGCTCAAGGAAGCAGCCGCAAACGCAATCCAAACTCACGGCGCAGGCAGCGGAAGCGTGCGGGCAATAGCCGGCTCGATGGATTTGCACTTGGCTTTGGAAAAGAAAATCGCGTCTTTCAAGCACGCCGAAGCCGCGCTCTACTATCAAACCGGCTTCGCGGCGAACGCGGGGCTAATTCCGGCTTTGGTGGGCGAGGGTGATGTAGTCATAAGCGACGAAATCAACCACGGGTCGATAATCGACGGAGTGCGATTGAGCAAGGCAGAACGGGCGATTTACAAGCACTGCGACATGGCTGATTTGGAGCGCGTGCTCAACGAATTGGATTCTAGGGAAACCGAGCCGCGCAGGATTCTCATAATCACTGACGGCGTGTTTTCGATGGACGGCGACATAGCTCCCCTTGACGCCATAGCCAAGCTCGCAGACGAGCACGGCGCGATGGTGTACGTGGACGACGCGCACGGAGACGGGGTTTTGGGAGAAGGCGGGCGCGGCATAGTAAACCATTTTCATTTGGAGGGAAAGGTGCACGTGGAAATGGGCACTTTCTCGAAAGCGTTCGGGGTTGTAGGCGGGAGCATTGCGGGAAGCAAGGATTTGGTTGCTTTTGCTTTGAACAAGTCGCGCACTTGGCTTTTGAGCGGTTCCTCGCCGCCGGCGACAGCAGCCGCGTGCATCGCTTCGCTCGAGGTTTTGGAGACCGAGCCGCAGCATTTCCAAAGGCTTTGGGACAACACGACTTACTTCAAAAAGCAGTTGCAGATGTTGGGGTTCGACACCGGCGTGAGCCAAACGCCAATAACTCCCGTGATGGTGGGGGACAGCGGAAAGGCGAAGGCGTTGAGCGAAAAGCTGTTCGAGCAAGGGGTTTTCGCTTTGCCCATAGTTTTCCCGATGGTGGCGAAAGACAAAGCGAGAATCCGCACGATGATGAACGCCGGGCTTTCGCGCGAGGATTTGGATTTCGCTTTGAACGCGTTCGAAAAAGCGGGCAAGGGACTGCAGATAATATAACTCTAAGCTGTTTTTTCGAAAGCGCGGTTTGCGGGAACGTCAAATGCCCAGTACTTCGTCGTCGGGAGTGCGCCACAATCCTTGCCCCAACCGCTTTTGGTCTGCATAGTGGGCAATCAACCCTGCAGTGCGGGCGAGGACGAAAATCCCGTTGAACAATTCCGCGTCCAGAGCTTTCTCTATTTCCCCGTCCGAGAGTTTAGCGTCGTGCTTGAGCGCGTCCAGAAGAACTGCCGCGGCAGCTCCGTCCACGTTCAAAATCAGGTTCGGACGCTTGGCGAGCGTAATTTCCTCGACAGAAAGCGCGTAGTCCAAGTGCTCGTGCTTCCCTATGTTTTTCTCCGCCCACTCGCAAAGGCGTTTGACGCGCATGTCGGGATTGTTCTTGCTTTTCACCCTGTGGCCTATTCCCGGAATGAGCACGCCTTTCTTTTTCATTTCCTCGACGAAATCCATCGCGTCTTTTTTCTCCAAGACGCAGTTCCACCAGTTTTTCGCAGCATCGCTCACCGCACCTCCGAACCGCGGGCCTATGGTGAGCAGGCCGCTTGCGACAGCCGAAGGCAAGTCTCGGCCCGCTCGCGCCGCAACGATTGTGTTGTGCGGTCCGCTGGGGTGAGGGCCGTGGTCGGCCATGAGCACGAGAATCAAGTCGATTGCTTCAACCGTTTTTTTCGGGAGTTTCTTGTAAAACCACAATCGCGCTACGACGCTGGCGAAAGGCTCTTTCGCTTCGACAAGCTCGCTTATCGTGCTTCCTCCGAAAACCGGTTCTCCGTCGCGCGTTGCCGCCAAGTGAGAAACGATCGAAGGCATTCTTCTCACCAGGCTTTGCCTTTTGGCGTTCGCGAAATCCAGGGGCAACGGCGGATGGTCTTGCGTTTTCCCTGCTTTCACCTCGCCTTTCTTCAAAAGCTCTTGGTAAACTCCTGCGATTTCTTTTCCCAATTCGTTGAAAGCGAGCGGAACGCTTGCGCCTGCCTTTTTGAGCGCAGAGTTTTTGGCTTGCGCCGAGGTTTTTTGCGATCCGCTTCGCGCTCCCGCGTGGCCGAACTGCACTTCGCGCTTGAACTGCGGCGCAATCGTTCCGATGGTCCACGCGATTACGGGCTTGGTGATTTTCTTTTCCTCCATGAGTTTTGCTACTCCTACTTCCTGTTCCCCGCCGATTTCTCCGAGCAAAACGATGAATTTCACGGAATCGTCTTTCTGCATTCTCAGCGCGTGGTCGGCCATGGTCGTCAAGGGGAATGAATCGCCTCCCACTGAAACGGCTTCTGCGACGCCGTCGGCGTTTTGCGAGCACAAATTGCAGAGTTCGTTGAGCATTCCGCTTGATTTCGTGATTATTCCGGCGCTGCCGCGCGAGTAAAGCTTGGTTTCAGCGACGTTTTCCTGCGCTCCTCCTGCGTTGCCGCCGCGAAACTCTCCCCCGCGGATTACGCCTACGCTCGCGGGCCCTATTGCGAGAATGTTTTTTTCTTTGCAAATAGCCGCGAGTTGCCTCGCCTGCCTTTCAGGCACGCCTTCGGCTACGACGACCATGCTCGTGAATTTGCCTGCCGATATTGCTTTGAGCGCAACATCGTACGCCGAGCGTTCGCTCGCGAAATTCAAAAAGCATTTTGCGTTGGGGTGAGCCTTCACCGCTTCCTCAAGCGATGCGTAAACGGGCATCAAGAACGGTTTTGTACCGTAAAACATGGCTTCAGCCCCGGGGTTGGCTTCGTCCACCATGCATTCTATGCTCGCCTGCCTTCCGCTCAAGTAGTCGAAGTCGAGAATGCGCTGGACGAAAACTCCGCGCCTGCCGTACATTACTGACGTGGTTGTAGAGTCGAACAGCTTTTGCATAAAATCACTTTTCACTAATCCACTCGCTTGCGAGCGCTATCACGTCTGTCATGGGCTTTTCCGGCCCGAACACTTCGGCGTGAATGCCGTTTTTCCCGCAAGTTTTCCTTATTTCCTCCAACCCTTGCTTGTAGTTGGGCCCTCCCCTGCGCACGAAAAACCTCACGTTCGCGTTTTTCAGCGCTCCAGCGTGCTTTTCTATTGCGGTGCATACTCCTTTGAGCGTGGCGGCGATGTCCGTGAAATTTGCGATCGCCCCGCCTATAACCACTGCCTTTTTGGGTGCGTTGCTTTGCTCTACGAGCTCGAACAGCAGGCTGGAGTATTCGAAAGTTTCCTGTTCGGTGGGGTTGCCCGAATACTCGCCGTAGTTGCCGAGCTTTTCAGCAAGCCCGTTGTCAGCTGCAGTGTCTGCGAAAACGACGCTCGCGCCTCCGCCTGCAACCAAAAGCCACAGCGGCGCGTTCTTGTTGAATACCGTCAATTTGAGAGAGCCGCTCGTGCTCTCGTCAAGGATTTCGACTTTCTTTTCCTGCTCGGTTTTCGTCGTTCCGAACGCGTCTTTGAACGGAATGCCGTTCCACAGCTTGCGTTTCGCGAACGACTCGTGCGTGTCGAGCCTCGCTACGGTTCCCAAAACATAAATCTTGCCGCCAGCGACTGTGAACGGGTTGAACTCTAAGTACGGGCTTCCCGTTTCGCGAGCCGCTCGCACGCAAGCGGCGAGGAATTTTTGCACTAGCGCGTCTTGCACTTGCAGCTGCTGCCCGATTTTGCCCGCGTCCGGCTCTTCGGAAAGGCCGACTTTTGCAATGCGCATCGAATCCCAGTTTTCCTCGACGTCAACCCCTCCTTGCGGGGAATATAAGATTTCGTCGCAATCGGCTCTGGAAACAACGGCAGCGAAAAACTCTTTGTCGTGCTCGACGAAAGGCTCGACCAAAAACGCGTCGAGCTTTCCCTTCACTCCTCCCACTTCCACGATAGTTCCGTAGTTTTTCTTCAGGAACTCTCTCGCCTTTTGCGCGTCTGCGCCGGCGAGAATCAAGTTGTTTTTCCCTTTTTTTCCGATGCAAACGTCGGGCTTTACCACGAGTTTTTCTCCGTGGATGGTGTCGGCGTCTTGCAGACTGGCGATTAGAGACAGCGAGTCGGGCGTTTGACCGAACTTTCCGTCTAATTCCCTTTGGAATATGGGGAACAATAGTTTTTTCGCGTAATATTCTTGAATCGCTTTTCCGGCCATGCCTTTCGCACCGATTTTTCCATTAAAGGTTTTTTTTGCTGTATTTTCAAAGCGGGCTGTATTATGAAAAACAATCTTCCCCAGAGGGCTTAAAAAACGGTCTGCACTCCGACAAGCAACGAAGTTTGGTATCCTCTTTAAAATTATGGTTTGCCAAAGGATACTGTGGAAGAACCAAAAGCCGTTGACCTCACGCACGTTGCTAGAGTACGTGCTATTGGTAAAACTGAAATTGGCGGGAAAAAAATTATTATTGAAGAGCTTATTCCGAAGATTGGAGATTTCGATCTGATACTACAAGCTAGGGAAGAGAGAACCAACAATCTTGTTGCACACGCCTCCCTGCAAAAGAATCACCCGCTATCCGTTTCTTACCCCGAAGCGTTTTCTCTTAGAAATATCAAAGTCCAAGAAAAATATGCTGGAACCGGTTTCGGAAGCATTCTGCTTGCTTTAACCGCGAGTTTGGCAAAGAACGCTGGGGTTCAACTAGTACTCAATCCTGAGCCTTCTTCTACCAAGCGATTGAATACCCGGCAGTTGTGGGCTTGGTATCAAAGGCACGGGTTCAGGCGCTTGACCAAGACTGAATTGTCAAATGTTGTTCGGTCAAGAGAGATTAATGATATTGCTGCGCGATTATGGTTTAGCGGGTACGAACACGAAACCCAGGATCTTACCGGGCCGAAAAGGTATTCTGCTGCATTAGCAGACACTCGGCGGATCAAGCAGCTTCCTTATGCACAATTAGTCTCTCTTTATGAAAAAGCTTTAGCCGCAGATCACACCGCTTTGCGCCCGGATTATCTTATTAAATCGTATAGGGCGATTTCGCAGCGCATCTGTAATAGCCATTTAATTTTAGATCCCGAAACTGCAGAAGTTAGCACGGATTCAATAGCGCAAATCGAATTATCCCCAAAATACTCCTTTCCGTCAAGAAAAAGACTTGAAGCCGACTCGAAAAGGCTTTTTTCGACAGAACGTTGACGGTTTCTCATAAGTAGCTCGCGAGCGAGAATTGCTTTTCCGCCTTCTCGCGGAAAACTTCCTTGATTTCCCGCTCAATGAGCATGAGCCTTTGTTTCAAGTACTCCGGCAAATCGAACCGCTCGGCCATTTCCTTAGCTATTCCGAGGTACTTTTCGATTCCCCCCTTGTGAATCGTCAGCAGAAGCTTCCCCCCGCACTTGCGGCATTTGCCTGCCAAAGGCGGGCGGCGGTATTTAGCACCGCATTCTCCGCACCGGAATTTCTGCTTGGAGAAAGAACGCAAATTGCCGTAAAGGTCGGGGAAAAAGTGAGATAGGATTATCCTTTCGGCTGCCTGCTGCGCGTCGACCGCGCGTATTTTGTCCATCAACGCCAATTCCGCCTCGAGCTTTTGCTGCATGCTTGTCGAGAGTTTGATGTAACTGCTGCGGAAGGGCGTTTGCGGGTCGATGGTGCAAGCGTGCGTAAAGCCGATGCCTTCATACTGCCCTTCTTTCCCGAGAGTGTCGGAAATAGTTTCCACGCTCACTTCCCCGGGGCTTGCGTAATTCAGCGTGGCTTTGTAAAAGTCGAGCGAGTACGACCAAGCCCTGTCCATGGCGTGCACTTCGTCGTCCACCTCGAGAGGGTCGAGTATGGTCGTCAAAACGAGGGGCGCGTCCATTTTCCCTCCCCTTGTTTCCGGCAGGAACTCGCGGGAAAAGTTGAGCAGCCCGTCCATCATCAGGATTATCGCAAGCTCGTCGCCGTCGCAATTGCGCCGCGTGGCGCAGTGCAAGTACGGGTGGGCGATGATGCCTTGCACTTGCGTGGCCCCGATGACGCGGCAGACTATTCCTGCGGAAGTGTGCGGGGCGATGGCGATGCACTGGACTCCTACCAATTCTTTCTCGCCCGCGGCGTTGTGGAACGCGGGCATGTTGTATTCGTAAACCAGCAAATCGTCGATGAACCTCGTTGCGTTAAGCAAATATTGCATGCAGTGCTGAGAAACGATGATGTCCTGCGGCTTTAATTCTACGAGCTGGCTTTCGTTTTCCAGTTCGTTGCCCAAAGCGTCTTTCCCGTAGCCCAACTCGCGCAGTTTGGCGACGCTCGTGCCTATTTCGGAAGGGTAGAAGTGCGTGCACGGTATTTCCGTTGCGTCAAAACGGCTCGTTCCATCTCGGAAAACGGTGATGCCGTGCTTGGCGCGCAGAAACCCTTTCTCGAGCGCTTCGGGAGTCTTGCGCGCGGAAATCAAGCCTTGCACTGCCTTGACTTCGTCTGGCATAGACCCTGTTTTTTCGATTGCTTTTTCGACCGCGCGCATAAGGTTGAACTGCTGCATTTCAAATCCCGCGCCTTGCCCGCCGCATGCGCACTCGTGGATGTCGTTGAGTTTGCCGCACTTGGGGCACTTGAATACCGGAATAGTCTTTCCGCCGCAATCGCACTTTCTCGCCCAGTTTTTCTTTCCGCAGTCTTCGCACTTGCGAACTTCCAACTCGAATTCGGCGTTGGGGCTTCCGCCGGCTTGCTTGATTGTGTTGTAGGCTTTTTTCACGCTGCGCACTTTGCCTCCGAGAAAGCCGATTGGAAAGAGCGAGTGCACGGGCGGCTTCATCTTGCGTTCGCGGCTTTTCTCGGGCCTGCCCATTGCGCTTCCCACGTACACGCCGACCTTGGCGCGGATTTCGAACGGAGAGATGGAGTTGATTACCTGCAAAACGTTTTTTTCCGCTTTTGCCGCGTGTTCGGCGAGGGCTTTCTTCAGGGCGCTTGCGTCGAGCGTTTTTCCCTTGAGCATTCCCAGCGGAAGCAATAGAGACAGGGCCGCGTCTTTCTCGAAGACGATTTCGCCGTTTTCCACCCTGTGTTCCAGCCCAATGTTTTCCAAAATGGTTTTTTCCTGCGTGAGCGGAAGGGTGAATTTCTTGAATTCGAACCACTGCATTTCAACCTTGCCTTTTTCGAGGTATTCCGCGAGTTTTTCCAGCTCTTCGAACGCCAAGTCGTTCCAGAACAAAGTGTGCGCTGGCGCTAGGGGAACTCCGTGCTTTTCGCACAGGGCTTTGGATTCGTCGAAAGAGATGGTCTTGAGTTCTTCGGCGGTTTTCTCCACTCCCTTTTGCTTGAGCTCGAGCGAAAACCATTCTTCGACCCACGGCGAGGGAATGAGCGGGTGGGCGCTTTTGTTGAAGTCGCCGTAACAGCAGAGCATGTCGCCCAAGAACAGTATTTCCTTCACGCGGTTGCGCAGGGCGTAAGCTTGGTTGATGTCCTGGATTTTCTTGACGCTGTCGTCGTCCAAAAGCACTATCGGCCCGTCTATCGTCTCGCAGGGCGTCACGATGCATCCTTTGCCCGGGCGTTCGGTTTTGACTTGCGTTCCGAACGCAGGAAATTCGTCGAGGATGACCATGGTAGCGGGGTGTATTGCTTTCGCAAGAATTCCCATGAACCGAGTTCTTCCGTAGCGCAGCCTAAAGCCTCCTTTGCGCATTGGGAAAGAAAAGATGGGTCTTCCGGCGACGATTTCTTCCATGAACCTTTCGTTGGGCTTGATTTCAACTTGCTTGGCCTCGCGCTTGGCGACTTTAATCAAGTTTTCCAGCCACTGCCAGTCGAGCGCGTTTTTCTTGGCGATTTTCAGGACTTTCGCTGCCTTGAGGCAAATGCCTTCTCCCATGACAAGGCATACTCCGCTTCGCACGCGGTTGGTTTCTACCGAAGCTATATCCCTGTTGACGCTCACTTCATATTCTTCAGTAGGCTCGCCGTCTATCCGCACCGGGCAGTTTTTAGCCACCCAAATGGTTTCTTCCTTGGTGGGCACGTACTGCCCTGCGCGGGTTTTGCGCGCGTACAAATTGATTTCTTCAACATACCGAGCCAGCTCGCTTTCAAGCGGGCGGAACTCGCGGATTCCCGAGATTTTCCTGCAATAGTCCGCGAGCAACAGCGAGAAAGCTTGGCCCGTGCCTCCTGCCCCGCGGATGGGGCCTGCGAAATAAACGCTCAAATAGTCGCTTCCGTCTGGGTTTTGCTTGATCTTTATTTTTGAAATCCCTTCGATGGGCGCTGAAACCACTCCTTCGGTGAACAGCGCCAATCCCGTTCTCACGGCCTGTTCGATGAGCTTTTCCTTTTCCATCCTCAACCCTGTTTGGTCAGTTGCAGTGGAAGCGTCTTGCGAAAACCGTTTTTCGAGGATTTGCCTTGCGATTTCAAAACACGTTTTTTCTCGGTTGTTATTCTCGGCGA
>DATDSY010000080.1:0-3779 GCA_035291125.1 Candidatus Norongarragalinales archaeon | reverse complement strand
AACGCATCAGCGAAGCCATCCGCGGCCGCAAGAAATTTTATGCGCTCAGCGGAATAATGCCAACCAGCGAACGCATTCACTTCGGAAACAAGATGGTGATTGAAAACCTCGCTTACTTCCAAAAGCACGGCGCGAAAACAGTGATATGCGTTGCCGACCTCGAGGCGGCGGCAGTCAGGGGCATTCCCCTAGCTGAAGCAAGAAAGAGGGCGCTGAACTTCCACATTCCCGCTTACATCGCGCTGGGGCTCGACCCGCGCAAGACGCTTTTGTACTTCCAGAGCGACAACCGCGACGTCATGCGAATCGCGTTTGAAGCAGCCCAGAAAATCACTTACAACGAATTCCGCGCCACGTACGGTTCAACCGAACCAGGCCGCATTATGAGCGCGGTAACGCAAATCGGAGACATTCTCTACCCCCAGTTCAAGGAAAGCATTCCAGGAATAATTCCGGTGGGCATAGACCAGGAGCCGCACATCCGCCTGACCCGCGATTTCGTGGCGCGCACGCAAACCGCGCACAAGTTCACGCAAATCTCTTCGCTATACCACAAATACACTCCTTCGCTTGACGGAGGGCTGAAAATGAGCAAAAGCATTCCAGAAGGCTCTATTGACTTGCCTGAAGACCCGAAAGTCGCTTGCGCGAAAATCAAGCGCGCTTTGACCGGAGGTCGGGATACGCTTGAGGAACACCGTAGGCTCGGAGCCGTGGTAGAGAAAGACATGGTTTTCGAACTGCTGAAACAGCATTTGGTGGAAGACGACAAGGAACTGCAGGAGATTTACGACGCTTACAAATGTGGGAAGATGACGAGCGGAGAGCTCAAGCAAATCGCTTGCGACAAGATTACGGAATTCCTTAAGGATTTCGAGGAAAAAACCGCGCAAGCGCGGGAATTGTCGAAGGCAAATGAATTGCATTTCATCATCTGAATAGTGGTGCGTTTTCGGTGGGAAAAAGTTTTGAAGCCTTAGTCAAGGATACGAAAAAGTTTTTCGCCCTCAATGGGAAAAAAAAAGCCGTATTGGGATTAAGCGGAGGCGTCGATTCCGCCTTGACCTGTGCGATTGCGGCAAAGGCGTTGGGCGGAAAAAACGTTTTGGCTTTGCATTTGCCTTACTACGCTGATGCGAAAGCAAAAGCCCATGCGAAAACCGCCGCAAGACTGTTCGGCGTTAGGCTGAAGGCCATTCCCATCCGCAAGATGGTCGACGGAATCGCAGGAGAGCTGAAGTGCGACCGCGAAGGAAAAGGAAACGTCATGGCGCGGGTGCGAATGATTGTGCTGTACGATTTCGCCCGGAAGGAAAACGCGTTGGTCGCGGGAACGGGCAACAAGAGCGAGCTTTCCCTCGGCTATTTCACGAAATACGGAGACGGGGGAGCCGATTTCCTGCCTATCGGTGGGCTGCTGAAGAAAGACGTGCGAAAAATGGCGCTCGTGGTAGGAATACCACATTCGCTGGTGTTCCAGCCTCCGACTGCCGGATTGTGGCCCGGGCAGACCGACGAAGGCGAAATGCAAATGCTTTACTCCCAGTTGGATGAAATAGTGGAACTGCTCGAACGCAGCCAAGGCGCTAAAGCCAAGGCAAAATTCGGGGCGGAGCTAGTGAGGCGGGTCGAGGGCATGATGAAAACCTCGGGCCACAAGCGGCTTCCGCCGGAAATATTTTAATTCTGTTGAAGGTGTTGTGAAAATGCTTCCGTTGTCTGCACGCAGGAAACTGCTGGAATTTCTCGAGGAAGACTGGAGCAAAGGCGACGTTACCGGCGATTTGATAGAAGAAAAAACCTGCACAGGCGTTTTTTCAGTCAAGCAGCCGTGCGTTCTCGCTGGGCTGGAAGAAGCCGCGTTCCTGTTCGAACACGAGGGAGTGGAAGCTAAAGCGCTGGCCAAAGACGGAACGCGCATTTCAAAAAAGTCTGAAGTCTTGCGCGTGCGCGGTTCGAACAAGAAAATCATCGCAATGGCGCGTACTGTTTTGGACGTTTTGGGGAGAATGAGCGGAGTTGCAACCGCGTGCAGCGAGGCTACCCGCGTTGTAGGAAAAGTTTCTCCCAAAACGCGCGTCGCGCTCACACGCAAAACCCTGCCGGGATTCGGGTTTTTCGACAAGAAAGCCGGGGTTTTGGGAGGCGCGGATTCCCACAGGCTGGATTTGAGCGGAATGGTTTTGCTTAAGGACTATTACTTGAAATTCCTTTCAAACCCCAAGAAAGCTGTTGAGCTTGCAAGAGCGAAATCGAGCTTTTCAGCCAAAATCGAGATTGAAGTGAAGAATGCAAAAGAAGCGTTGGATGCAGCGAAAGGAAAGCCAGATGTGGTAATGCTCGACAACTTCGGCATTCCACAGGCCCGCGAGGCGATTTCACTCTTGCGAAAAGCCGGTTTCAAAGGCATGGTAGAAATTTCAGGGGGCATTACTCCCGAAAATCTTGCAGAATATGCTTCGCTCAAGCCGGACGTGATTTCCATGGGTTCTCTCACCCACTCTGCAAAGGCGATAGACTTTTCTTTTAAAATGCTTTAGCAAAAAAGAGAGCTTAGAAGCCGGCTGAAACCGCGTCGAGCTCGGGAAAGATTATGACCGCACCCAACAGCGCCAGCGCAGTTTCCACTACTGGCAATACGCCAAGAAAAAGCATTACCACTATTATGAATGCGAACGAATTCAGTATTTGGTCCATTTTCCGACACCGGTATATCTGTACGGTAAAACCCTGCCGAAACACGAATTTAAAAGCACCGCAGGCGGGCAGCTGCAAAGGGGGGAAAGGTCGGTGGAATGAGCAGCTGGATGCGTGTAGAGCTTTGCTCTACAGCACACCGCAGAAGCAAAGCTTCTGCGCGTGAACCAATGTTTTCCCGGGGCTTACTTGTGGTGGAAAGTGGGCGCGGCGTGCGTGACCACTAGGCTGGCGAAAACCACGAGGAGGAAGTCGGTCGGGCGCATTACCCCGACGACCATGAACGCAAAGGCCGCGAGAGTGAACGCGTTGAGCAGAGGATGCACCATATGCACTGTTCCCCCTTTTAGAAGGTCGAAAATCGGTTTTGGATTGAGTTTGAAAACTAATTTTGCTTTAGGGGGATTAGAATTAAATAATTATTGCCGCCCCGCTTGGCTCAAGACAATAGAATGCTGTTGACTAAATTCAAGCGCTCTGCGAGCCCCACGGGATCTCCCTTCGCGTTGACGACGATGAGCCTCTTGATCTTAAAGCGTTTTATCAACGCTGCTGCTTCATCCACGCCCGCGTTTTCGCTTATCGTCCTCGGGTGTGAAGTCATGATGTCCTTCACTCTCGTTGACTTGAATTCCTCCAAGCGTTTTTTGAACGCGCCGTTCTCCCTCCCGCCGTCCATCTTTTCCTCGTAGCTGAACGAGGAAACGTTCAAGTAAAAGGCGTTGAGCATGTCGCCGTCAGTAAGAATGCCGACTATCTTGCCGTCGTCCACCACGGGCACGCCCCCAATGTTATGCTCTTTCATGAGCTGGCTTACTTTCTCAAGCGTGTCATCCGGACTCACGTTCGGAACGTTCTTTCGCATGACTTCCTTGACGGTCTTCATTTTCCTTTTTCCTCTTAAGCCCTTCTGGCCCTTCGGATTAATTTTGCAGCTTCTGGAATAATAAACCCTAATGAAGCAATGGCGAACGCCAAAGCCAAATCCCCGTAAAGCAACGGTTTAGTCGAGAAAATGCTTTCGAAGAACGGCGTGTAGTGAATCGCAAGCTGCAGTGCGACTGCAACCAAAGCCGCGAGAA
>DATDSY010000079.1:0-5997 GCA_035291125.1 Candidatus Norongarragalinales archaeon | reverse complement strand
CCGTGGTTTATTCCAGCGAATTCGAAAGAATTAGCTACGTTCCACTCGCATCCTTCACCGAATACAGCGTACCCGTCTCGCCAGGATTTGAAGATGTTTTCCAACAGCACGTTCAACTTCATCGCGTGCTTTCCCTACGGCATTGCGAACACCAACGTTTTCGACTCGAAGGGAAAGCGCATTGCGTTCGAGATAGCCGATTGATTTTATCGAAGTAGCGGCTCTGGAAAGAAGCTAGAGTCTGACTGCTTTATTCTTTCAATAGTGCTCAACGTTTCAGAATGTCTTTTACCGTTGCGATGAACTGTTCGGTTCGTTCTACGTATTTTTCGGCATCTTCGTAAGAAAACGAGCTCTTCCCGTAATCTGCGCCGCTTTTGTCCTTCATTGCATCAGCAACGAGGTTCTTGAACTCCGCTGCCTTGTCGGGAAGCTTGCCTTCGCGTACGAGTTTCGCGAAAACTATGGTGGCATCGTCGTGCCCGGTCGGCTTGTGGCTGAGAAACTTCATGGAAAGCGCGTCGTTGGCACGGATAACTGCATGAATTGCCTGAGCGCAACAAACGTTTGCGCTGGCGTAGTCGTCTTCAGCTTCCGCCAAACCGTGTTTTGCCGAAACCAACCAGCTTTCCGCTTCCTGAAGCGCCCGTTCGTACGTGTCGTTCATTTCAATCGTTCTCTTTTCTTGCCAGACATGAACTCGTCAAGCTCCTCCTTTCTTGAAAAAACAAGCGGCACTACCTTCGTGCCATGCTTTTCATATGCGTCAAACACCAGATCGTTCGTGTTGAAGCCTTTTTCAACCAACAACGCAATATCGATGTCGCTCGAGAGCCTTTCCTCCCCCCTTGCTACGCTTCCAAACAAGTAGGCTTCCCGTATTTTCCTCTCTTTCGCCAGCCAGCCCTTGAGCGCTCGCACGGTGAAAGCCTGCGGGCTCAAGCTTAACTTCAGCAAGGAAGAAACTGAGTCTAGATACTCCGACTTGTGAAGCCGAACGGTAACGCTTTTCCCAACTCTCCCAGTGTCTATGATGCCTGCCTGCTCCCACCTTTTCACCAGCCGCCAAGCCGACGCGAACGGAACGCCCGTCTCCTTCGCCAGCTCGTTTATCGTGAACTGGCGTTCGGGATACTTGAAGAGCGTCTCAAGAAGCTTGCGCGAGCCCGCGTATTTGACGAGTTGTATGGCCTCCACAAAATCACTACTCCAAAAGTGAATAATATCATTCATAATTGAATAAAAAGCTTTCCTCCCGCGGAGGAAGCGAATGTGGAGGCTATCCTGGAGGAAGCGGAGGAGGCTGGCTGCCATCGTCAGCACCAAGCAAAGGCGTTTCTGATTGCGCTGGAGGCGTAGAATCGGGCGGCAGTGGCGGAAGCTCTTGGCTTTCGCCAGTTCCTCCATCGCTATCCGCAGTAGGCGATTCGACTGGAAGTTCTGGTGGTTCGTTGGCAATCGTATCCTTATTGTCTTGGACGCCGAGGGAGGCGGTTGAACCGCGCATTGCAACGCCTGTAACTCCAATGAGCAAAGCTAGCATTATTACTATCGCGGCGTTGAGGGACGGAATTCCGTTGTTTTCAAGCGGGTTCACGAACCAACCGTAAATGCCGATGCCTTTGTCTTCCAAATAGTCGCAAAAACCGTAGTAAGCGTTTTCCAGGTTTTCCCAAAAGGTTTTAGGCTCTCCAGCCGTGGCGCCGTACATACGCTTCAATAACCTTTTCTGGAAATAAAAAGAGCGTGGGTTTATACTTGAGGGACGCTCACCCTGCGCTTGGATTCTTCACGGAGTTTTTGGAGCTGCTCCGTCGCCAGGCGGCCGCGGGGGCAGTTCTTCACCGCTTGACTGCGCGGCATTGCTCGTCGCCTGGACGCTGGGGGTTACGACCCCGTTCTGCTGCGATGCACCGGATTGACTTTTTGACAAGCATCCTGCCAGAGCGAGCGACAACGCCAAGGAAAAAAACAGAACGAACAACAATGCTTTAGAAAAACCGAGCGTTGCCATGTTTGACTTTATCCTCCTAAACTATTTTGAATGCCTTGCTTCTTCCTGCAAATTCCACTGTGTAGGGACCGCCTGCGCGAATGACGTGAATGTTGCCCTCAAGGTCGAAGTAATTGAGGCTAAAGCCGTCGCCAATAGTCTGGCCCGGCGCAAGAGTCTTGTCCACGCACGGGTCGGCGAGCTTGGGGTTGACTTGGTAGAGCCGCTCGCCAGAAGGCGCATGCAGCTCGACAAAGTTGCCGTTGCACGACTTGTAGCCAACTGGCGCGCTTCCTACATTGGAAATTTTGTACTCAACAACGTCCCCGATTGAATAGTAGTCCTTGCTGAAGGTGATTGTAATTCCAGATGTGTCAGCAGCACCGTCATTAGAGTAAATTGGTGCTGGTGCGGTGTCTTCACCAGGCATGCCAGGTGGGTTGTCGTTTTCGCCGAGGATGCATGCAGAAATCGTTTTCAGCCAATACCCTCGTCCGTTCTCGAAAACCGAGGATTTCTCGTAGCTGTTTGATTGGGTGTCGTACGCCCACGGGCCGCTGGTTGCCTTGCAGTCTCCCTTGATTGAGCTGAAATCAGCCCTGGAACCCCATCCGATCAAGTTCCAGCCTTTGTCCAAACTCAAGCTCGTCAAGCCGGAAGTCGTTTCCTGCCGCGGCGCGAAGAAAATGGAACACTCAGATTTGCTTTTAACCCAATATCCTACTCCAGGTTTTACAGCCGTGTTTTCCTCAAGCGCGTTCGCGTCGTACGCCTTGGTCTTGGTGTTGTACGAAAAGCCGGTTGGGGAAATGCAACTGCCGGACTTGGCTGCGATAGACGCGTACTCCGAGAAGGAAATCAAATTCCAGCCTGGTTGTATTTCCACCCGGTTCTGGTCGCCGATTCCAGGAGGCTCTTGCTCCGAATAACCGAATTTTACTGAAGCGTAGTGGTTCCGCCCAAAGCGCCTTCCGGCGACATCACACGCGGCAATTTCCAGTCCGTTTTTATCGTATTTTTCTTTAGGGTAAAGCGTGGTTTGGTCGATAAAGTTGCCGTTCGTGTCGTAAATCTGGAATGTTGCCCTAGTCTGTGCTTGCGTACCGGTTCCGATTTCGGTAATGTCGGACAAAACGATTTTGCCTTTGTTGAAAGGCTGCGCTTCACCGACTTTCATTTTCGCCTGGTAAGCAAACTCGTTGTCCACCTTGCACACGGGATTCGGGGCCGGCGTGGGTGAAGGAGTTATGGTTGCTGAAGTTCCAAAGCGGGCTTCGGCGTAATTGGTGCTTCCCAAAGCGCCTCCGACGACGTTGCAAGTGTAGACGACGACGCCGTTTTTGCTGTAAGTTTCTTGTTCATAAACCGTAAATTGGTCTGACAGCGTGCCTTCGGAATCGTAAACTTGGAACGTAGCCCTGATACTCGACCCCGTACCTGTTCCGATTCCGGTAATGTCGGACAAGACTACTTTCTTTCCGTCAGGGTAAACGATGCTGTCGCCAACCACCATGGGCAGGAGGTATGCAATCTCGTTCGGAATTGTTTTGCACGAGGGATTCGGAGTCGGCGAGGGCGTTGGCGTGGGGGTTGCAGAAGGAGCGGAAGTTGCGTAGTTGATGACTACCCGTTCCTGTGAAAAGGAAGTTGCGACGCTGCCGCGCGGGGAAACGAAGCCCACAGGCTTGTTTGCAAAAGAAACTCCAGCATAGTGAGATGAAATTGCTCCGTAAATCGGGTCTGCATTTCCCTCACTGCGGATTTCATATCCGAATGGAGTGCTTCCGACCTGGCTGTTGCCCAAGGAGCTTACGAATTGCCTTAAGTTCTGGTCGTAAAGTATAGTCCAATAAGGGTTGCAGCATGTTTCGGTTCTTGCTATCGTTGCGCCTTCCCTATCCGGGTTTTCTGCTACTGCAATAATAAACGCGTCATTTCCGAGAGAACCTTGAGTTGCCCTTACCGTGTCAATAAACATCATTTCTCCGAAAGTTTCCGGATAGTTTTGATATCGGTAAGAACTGCCAAGGGAGGATACGGTTGCAGTATTAAAAGTTTCGCCGATAGCTACGAAGTTGGATCCAGTCGATACTGCCAAATAGCCGTCTTGCCTCGGCCTGAAGACGTATCCCGAGTAATAGGTAGAAATAAGATCTGAAGAACGTGAACTCGGGTTTGCAAGGACGTAAATTCCTTGAGAGTCTCCAAAAAAGGCACCGAGACGGAGCGTATAAATATGAATAAAATCTCCCGAAAGGGTTACTCCTGGTTCCAAACCTATCGTTGCGTTCTTTTGGATCGTAAAGGTTAGAGTGTCACTGTCCGCAATAGCAAAATTGGAAAGGAACGAAACTGCCAATACTGCGATTACCAGCGAAATCGGTTGTATTTTCATTTTGTACACCACCTGCTCCGTTTTTTTTTTCACGAGTTTCTCAAATTTTGAATTTTTTACTTAATGCCTTTTCTTGCCGCAGTATTTAACCTTAATTTGGTTCAATCCGCTTCAAAAACGCCCCAAACGCCTTGTTTTAGCTAAAAAACGGTTCTCAAGGCTTTCTTTCGATTCACTTAAGCCTTTTTTCTATTTCCACGAGCCGCGTGTTTCCCAGGGGCGTGGCTTTCACCAAGCCTTTGCGCTGGAGTGAGTCGACGGTGCGGATGAGCGTGGTCTTCGGAATCAAAAGCGACTTGAATATTTTCGACTGCTTGAGCCTGCGGTTTTCGTGAAGCAAGTCCATGACCTTCCTCTCGTTCTCGCTAAGAGTCTTGTAAACTGCTGCAAACTCCCCGTTCTTGGGGTGTTTCTCTCTCTTCCTGCCAGAATGCGCAATTAGTGTGGTGGCTGCGCGTGGAGCACGCCGCTTTAACACGAAAAACGCGCCGGTGAGAGCCAGAACGGCTGCGGCGGCAAACATCAAGATTGCGGGAAGCGTGTCTTCCCTTGCTTTCAGAGTCATTTTTTCCTCTACAAACGCCCCTTGGCCTACTGCAATCGTCTTACTCCCTCTATTGGAGCCTGCCTTCACGCTGAAAACGCAGTTTCCAGTCGGCACGAATTTCAACAGCACGCTCCCGCTGGAGTCGCTTTGCATGACGCCGTTCAATTCGCCAACCGCATAGTGGTCGCTGACGCACGAGCCTTCAACCTTCGCTCCCTCGACCGCCTGCCCTTTCTCGTCTTCAAGCGAAAGCAAGACCGTCCCGACTTTTTGGTAGTAAAACGTCGCGTTGGCATTCCCTGAAACGTTGAGCGTCAGCTTTGCAACCAAATCCTTGCCGGGAGTGAGCGGGTCGTCCAAATCGGAAAGTATCGCCCACTCTCCAGCGTCCAGCAAGACGTTGGTTTTGGAATCGTTTCCCACGATGGCGCTCAAAAACCGTTGCGTGAACTCAGATTTGAAAACTAGGAGAACGTTCTTGTTTTGCACTGGCTGGGACGGAAAAATGACGTGCTGGAAAATGATTGAAAAATCGCCGGCAGGTGGCAAAGGCGGCATTTCCGCGAAGGCAAAGCCGGTGAAAAGCAGTAGCAACAACAAGCGCTTCATTAAAGTGCTTACTCTTCGTGCGTTCTTAAATCTTGGGGGGGGCATTTCTCCGTTTTTCGCAATTCAAAGCGTCTTTTCGTACAGCAAAACAGTCTTCCCGCCAAGTTGCCTCTCCAAAACGCCTTTCTTGGCGAAAGAATATTCTTCGTAGAGCTTTTGCGCGGTCACGTTGTCTTCGGCGACGAGCAAAAACACGTTGGGACAGCTTTTTTCTTTTGCAAAGCTTATGCCGTATTCCAAAAGCTTTCTTCCTATTCCCTTGCCTTGCATTTCCTTTACAACCGCAAGGCCCAGTATCTTCGCGTTCCTGTAGTCCTGTATTTCAATATCGGTAAAGCCGACGATCTTACCTTCCAAAAGCGCGACGAAGTAAAAAACCTTGTTGTCCGCCAGGCGTTGTTTGATTGTTTCGAAAGTAAAGCCGGTGTAAGGGAAAAACTGCGTGGTGAGGGA
>DATDSY010000078.1:0-30673 GCA_035291125.1 Candidatus Norongarragalinales archaeon | reverse complement strand
TTCGGAAGCGGCGCGGTGATGGTTTGCACTTTCGGAGACAAGCAGGATTTGCTTTGGCAGAAACAGCATTCGCTGCCTGTAATCAAGGCGATAGACGAGAAAGGGCTGCTGACGAATGCCGGGAAATACTCGGGAGAGCATTTGGAAAAGGCGCGGGTGAAAATAATCGAGGAGTTGGCGAGCGAAAAGCTTTTGGAAAGGCAGGCGCCGCTCCAGCAGATGGTGAAAATTCACGACCGGTGCAAAAAGCCCGTTGAACTCGTACTGTCGACGCAGTGGTTCATGAAAATCAAGGGTAACGAAGAGAAAATCCTGAAAGCGGCGAAAGAATCCAGGTGGAATCCCGCATTCGCATACCAGCTTTTCGAAGACTGGACTGAAGGCTTGGAGTGGGACTGGTGCTTTTCGAGGCAGAGGGTGTTCGGAATTCCCATTCCGTTCTGGTATTGCAGCGATTGCGGGAAAGTTTTTCTCCCGAAAGAGAAAGACCTGCCTGTCGACCCGTCGGTTGCGAGCGCGCCGGCAGAAAAATGCGGTTGCGGCGGAAAGCTCGTAGGGGAAAAAAGCATTTGCGACGGCTGGGTAGATTCGAGCATAACCCCGTTGGTAATCGCAGGCTGGCCTAACGGAAAAAACTTTAAAGAATTGTATCCTGCGGCCTTGCGCCCCCAGGGCACAGACATAATCCGAACGTGGGGCTTTTACACTGTTTTTCGTTGCCTCATGCTTACAGGCAAAAGCCCGTTCAAGGAATTCCTTGTGAATGGAATGGTGCAGGGTGAAGACAAGAAAAAGATGAGCAAAAGCCTCGGCAATTACGTAGAGGCGAAAGACGTGATTGGAAAATACGGGGCTGACGCCTTGCGCCAGTGGGCCGCGCTAGGCGGGTCGACCGGAAAGGACATCGCTTACGCGCCGAAGGAAGTCGAGAGGGCGAAAAGCTTTTTGGTAAAACTTTGGAACGCTTCGAAATTCGTCGAGAAAATGGAGAAAGTAGAGAGGAAGCCGGAAAAGCTAGGGGTTGTCGACGAGTGGCTCTTGAGCAGGCTGAACTCGACTAAAAAAACCGTCACTCAGGCGTTTGAAACTCATGATTACTATTCGGCGATAAGCGCGCTGTACGAGTTTTTCTGGCACGAGTACTGCGATTTTTATTTGGAAGACATCAAGTACCGGGTTTATGACGAGAAGAACGAATCGAGGAACGCGGCGTTGTACTGCGCGCGCGCTGCGCTAGGGGATTGCCTGAAGATGCTCGCTCCCTTCGCGCCCTTCACTTCCGAAGAAATTTATTCGCATTTGTTCGCGGACGGAGGAAGCATTCACATTTCCACTTGGCCCGCAGTTGAAAAAGAAAAGATAAAGCCGGATGCAGAAATGCTGGGCGCTTTGCTGCATGAGGTAGTGACGCAAATACGCCGGTTGAAGGCTGAGAAAAGCTTGTCGCTGGGCTCGGAAGTGGACCTAGTGAGAATAAGCGCGGGAGATGCTGTTTGCAAGAGGCTGGCGAGCGTGGCTGAAGACATCAAGGGCGTGGGAAGGGTGAAGGTAATAGAATTTTCGCCTGTTCCGAACGCGCAGAACGATTCAGTGCTGGTTTCGCTGTCTTGAAACGCAAGAAAAGGTTTTTTAAAGGGATTTTCGCATATTCTTTCCTCGTTCTAACCGCTCCCGGCGGATTCGAACTTTAAGATTACTGGGTTTTTGACGTTTAGAGTTGGTTTTGAAAAATGGCGAGAATGCATACGCGTAAGAAAGGAAAGAGCCGGAGCCGCAAGCCTTCCTTCCAGTCGAAGTGGGCTAAGGCCGACAAGGCCGATTTGGAGAACGTGATAGAACAGCTTGCGAAAGAAGGCGTTCCTCCCGCGAAAATAGGCTTGGTCCTGCGCGACCAGCACGGAGTGCCTGAAGCCAAGAAAGTGCTGGGCGTTTCGATAAGCGCTTTCCTCAAGCAAAAAAACGTTTTGCCGCAATACCCTTCGGACATGATTGACTTGGTGCGCAAGGCTGTGCGTTTGCGCAAGCACTTGGTTGCGAACAAGAAGGACAAGGACAACCGAAGGCATTTGCACAACATAGAATCTAAAATCAACCGCCTGGTGAGATACTACCGCGGAAAGCGCCTGCCTCAACACTGGAAGTACGTTCCAGAGGAAGCGGCGTTGCTAGTGAAGTAAAAATAATGGTTTTGCGTGCTTGAACATGGTTGTAAAAAAGACGATTGACGTTTGGAAGACCAAGCAGTGGTACACGGTGGTTGCACCGAAGTTTTTGGGCGAAGTGCACACCACGCTCACGATTCCGGCGACCGAAGAAGCCACCCTCTTGAACCGCGTGATTTCCATTCCTCTCAAGGAAGTCACCCGCGACATTTCCCACTTGTACTTTTCAGTGAGATTGCGCGTTTCCGAAATCAACGGGAAGAACGCGTTCACAAAGTTCATAGGCTTTTCGCTCGCGCGAGAGTACATTTCAACTCTAGTTAGGAGGAGGCGCGATGCGTTGGAGCTGCATATTCCCTTGAAGTCGAAGGACGGCGTGGAATTCCAGCTGAGCGCCCTTATGGTGACTCAAGGAACTTGCTCCGACGCTCAGAAGAAGGGGTTGCGCAACGCTCTGGCGGAAGAACTGAAGAGGAGAAGCGCAGCAGCCGACTTCGGCGATTTCATTCGTTCGATCATGTTCCAGCAGCTGAACGCGGAATTGCACAAGGTGCTGGTAAAAATCTATCCCTTGAAGCGCGTGGAGCTCACTAAGGCGGAGTTGTACGAAGAGTTCGACGTCGCCCAGGCGATGCAAATCGACCAGAAGACTGCGGACAGGGACGAGTCTCCCGAAAAGCAGGACGCGCGCGTGAAGGAAGAAGCTGCTGCAACGCAGGAAGAGCCGGCGAAGGAAGAAGCCGAGGCAAGCGCCCCGGCTGCAGCTGAATAATTTTTAATTCCCGCGCTATATTTTTAGAGTTTTCTCGAAAAAGCTTATTTTATAGCCTGCTTGAACGTTTGCACGAATTGCGGGTTATTGAGCCACAATGCGATTTCCTCTTCAGCCTTCGCTTCCTTCGGGCTCAAGAAGAGCAGAGCCTGGTCGTCGGCCAAAACCATTCTAGACGGCAGTTCTTTCTGCGCGTGTATTGCCTGCATGCCTGGATTTGAGGCAGGCGTGATTACTGTGATTTCAGCGCCGCGCTTCGATGCCTTCTCTATTTCCTTGCCGTGCACCTTGCTCTTGCGGATCCATCCCTTTTCGTCCGTCGCAATCGTCACGTGCTGTTTCGCGTTTGCAATCATGGCTGAAATTTTGCTGTAAATCGCCTCTCGGCCCTTAAGCGTCCAAATCGCATCTTCAATCGGAGATGCCTGCCCGCCCTGGGCTTTTATTTTCAGCGAAAGCTTTTTGCCAATGTCTTCTATCTTCTCCAGTTCTTCCTCGAGCCCGGTCTGCCTTTGCTTCGTCAGCGTTTTAACCGCTTCACCTATAGGAAGCGCGGCGTACTTCACGGGCCTGCCCTGCTGGATCAAAACGAATCCTTTGCCCTGCAATTCCGTCAGCACGTCGTAAATGCGCGGCCGCGGCAATTCGGCGCGTTCGGCAAGCTCTCCTGCAGTGTGAATTCCAAAGTTAGCCAAAGCATAGTACGCCTTAGCCTCGTATTGGTTCAAGCCCAGTTGCCTGAGTGAGTTTAAAACTTCGGGATTGGCTGCCATAGCATCGGAGTAATTCACACACCACACCTTTATTATTTTACTTGTTTCCAGGAGTAACTTGTTACCTGCCTGCGTCGGCTTGCACCATCGCTACTTTGCAACAGCGGTTGGCTGTTGCCTTCGCTACCTGCAAATGTTGCATATCCTTGTTTATAAATGTATTTACTATTGGGTAGTGAAAAAGAAGGTTTCACCGCGAAACGCTATCTTTAAATAGTCCCAACTGCAGGGTAGTAACGATTGAGGTGAATTTTTTGAAGGGAATAGCGTTTGCCTTGTTTTTCGCTTTGCTTTTCGTTTCGAGCGCGAGCTCTTTGCAATTGTATTCTAATTCCGACCACGTTTCCATACGCGGTACGGAAGGGAAGGTTTACTTTTGGATAACGAACACCGATGGAATAGCAAGAACCGCGTCTTTCAGCGCCGACTTGGGCGGGCTGAACGGGTTTTTCGAGGACGACGGCGTCATTGTTCCCGAAAGGGGGGCGAAGGGGACGTGGCTTAAGTTTTGGGCTCCGCTTTGCTTCAGGGGAACCGAGCGCATTGGCGTAAAGGCTGACGTTTGCGATGCGAACGGGCGTTGCGAAGCGCTCGAGAAGTCGGTTTTGGTTGCGGCCAACCCGCCGGAACGCTGCAGCATTTACGACGACAGCCGCGTTGCAGTGGATTCGTTCGTGCCTCCGCGTTCGTACGGGGACGGCTCTTTCGCGTGGAGCACCGTTGCTTACTCTTCGCGTTTCGACCCTACCGATTTTGAAGCGGAAATTTCAGGAAGCGATTATTGCATTAAGATAAAGCCGGGCGAAACGGCACGCAGGCCTTTCACCGTAATCAACCGCGGGGCTGCTTCGACTTTCGAGTTGAGGACCGTGGGCGCGGAGAACGAAATTTCTTCATACGTTTCGCCGAGGGCCGTTTCCCTGCGCAGGGGAGAATCGAAGGAAGTCTGGATAGAATTTCTTCCCGAGCGGGTTGAAGGCGGAAGGCGGTACGTTTCGCTGCAAGTGTCGCACAGCGGCCAGGTTTTGGCTGAAAACCCGGTTTGCGTTGAAGTAGATGACGTTTTTGAGGGGCAGGTGCGCCTGCCGCAGAAAGTTTCAGGAAAGCAATGCGAGGAAATTTCTTTCAACGCTATAGTGGAAAACACCGGAACTTCGCGCGACTCTTTCGCAATAGAAATTCCCAAGAGCTCGCAGTCGACTCCAGAATTCGTGCAGCTAAACGCCGGAGAAAAGGCGTTGTTTGCGATAAGCATTCCTGCCGATTCCCTGAAGGCGGGCGAAAACGCTTTTCTCGTTACCGCAAAAAGCTCGGCGAGAGGATTGTTCGGGCAGGCTGAAGTGAAAATCCAGGTTGACTCTTGCACGGCGACCGCGCCAGTGCAGTCTGTCGAAACGCGTTCGGACAACGTCCTGGACATAAGCGTTTCAATCACGAATGCTTTTTCAGAGGCTTTGAAAAACGTGACTGCCGAAATAGAGGGCATTCCTTCCCAGTGGAAAGTAGAGTCTTCGACCGTAAGCTCAATCGGGCCGGGAGAGACTGCGACGCTTTTTGTAAAGATCACGCAAACCACTTCGGAGGAAGCGCTTTCGCCGGTGTTGGTAATAAAAAGCGAAGGCAGGGAAATAGCGCGCAAGCCCTTACAGGCGATAAAGCCTTCCGGATTGACGGGTTTGTTCACTTCGGTTTCTCAAAACAGCCTGCTCTTGGCTTTGTTGATAATCGCGGCACTAGTGGCCGTAGTCTTGTTTTCTAGGGGCAAGCAAAGCCAATCTGCGTTTCCAGGCAACTTCAAGGAAAAGCTAAGGGCAATAAAACGCGCGGCTTCGAAGTAATAGCGAAAAGCGGAGCCAACCGACCTTTTTTTTTTGCAGCTTTTCGCTAGCCGCAGAAGGCAGGGAAAAAGTTCCAATATTTTTGCCTTCTGCTATAAACCAAACTTTTAAACCCGCCGGCGCACTTAGTTTTTCATGGTTTTTTCACCGCAACACTATTTTTTTCTCGCCCTATTGATTGCCGGGGTTTTAGGCT
This sequence comes from Candidatus Norongarragalinales archaeon, assembly GCA_035291125.1. Lineage (GTDB taxonomy): Archaea > Micrarchaeota > Micrarchaeia > Norongarragalinales > Norongarragalinaceae > UBA10210. Next base: position 24,932 of record DATDSY010000078.1, on the reverse strand, counting down.
TGGCTTTTGCCCTGAAAAGCAGGAAGAAAGCCGGCTTGCCGGTGGTCGCTCTTTTCGCTTTAGTTTTCGTGCTGGGCGTCATGGGGCCGAACTGGCTTTTCAACCTTACGCCCACGCCTTACGCAATCGCTTCAGCCTTGTTGAGTTTTGATGCTGATTCTGATTCCGCCGACGCTGCAGACGACGCGGTTCCAGCCGACATTGCAGTCGCAGTGCCTGCAGCGCCTTCAGCAGTAAACACGGTTTCCGATTCAGCGCCTCCCTCGGCAGCCGGAGGGGCGGTCGGGAGTTCGGTTTCAATCGCGGAAATCGCGGCGAAACCCGCTGCAGGAATTTCAAACGATTACTATGCGATTATCACGCCGGGCAAGACCGGCGATTTCCAGTTGGACAACTTGAAGCTCACTCAGTCTTCGCAAGACATTGCAACCGTTGCTTTCCCGCTGGAACCCCCGGCTTCAAGCAGGAAAAGCGTTGTCGTGGTAGAAAACGTGCAATCTACAGATGTGGTGCGCATAGCTTATTCTTACGACTTGTACGGAGTGGTGGAAATTTCTCTGAAAAACGGCGAGAAAGGATATGCATCGGTTCTTTTCGTGAAGGCGGAAAACGCCGGAGATAGGCCTACGGGCGCAATTGCTATACAGCAGGAATTGCCTTCCGAATTGGCGCAATCGGTGGACGATGTTCTAGGGTGTTCGGTTGAATGCACAGTAACCAAAGGCAGCGTTCTCGTCACGCTGTTTTTCGACGGAATCCAGCCTGGCGAGCAAAAAACCGCTTCAGTGACCGTAAAAATGGATTCTCCTGTGTTGAACAAAGGGCAGGTGCTTGGCCAGTTCAAGCAGCCCGTTGCAGTAGCCTCCAACCAGGAAGTGCAGCTGGTGGAAAGCAAGCAGCCAAACGCTGCGATCGCGATATTCGGGCTGATTGCGGTTTTGGCGATAGCCGCGCTAGTAGCGCGCTTTTTCATTAAGCCAGAGTAACGAGCTCTTTCCTGCAAAGCTCAAGCGTTTTTTCCAAAACCGCTTTCGCATAATCCTTTTCGAACCGCATTGCGGCAGCCTGCTCGTGCCCTCCCCCGTTTATCCTAGAAAACTCGCCTTTCACCAGCCCAATTATTTTCGTGGCTTTAAACCCGCGAGCGTGCAGGGGCTTGCTCACTCGGAATTGGATGGTTGTGGAATCGAATCCCACGCTAGCCGCAAGCGCGTTCTGCTTTTCGAAATGCTCTTGGATTTTGTTGAGGACCTTTCCTTTCGGTGGAAACTCGTTTTTCACGGTCACTCCATCGAGATTGGCTTGCACTAGCAGCGCGTTTCCGGCCGCCTCTCCCTTTGCAGAGCGCAGCGCTTTGGCGAACGCAGCGTCGAGCCGAGCCGTAGCCTCGAGATAATGGAATTGGACTTCGCTTTCGAGAGAGTGCTCGTACTTTTCTAAGGAAAGGTTTTGGTTCGCGAGAAAATCCAGCACCAGCGCTTCCTTGCGTTCGGCAGAATCCCAAAAAACGCTTTTGTCGGACTGCATCGAGTAAAAAGCGTATTTTTCCTCCGCGGATGAAAGCCTTTGCGCAAATTCATACGCCACCATTCCTGTAGTGTGCGACGACGTCCCGCCGAATTCCAGGGGATTCAAAAAAACGCTTGCCAGTTCCTTGGCATTTTCGGAATACACGTGGTGGTCGAGAACCGCGACCTCAAAGTTTTCCTTTGCAGCCCGCAGGCCTTCCACGCTCTCTTCATTCGCGCCGAAATCCAATAGGAAAAGCAGCGGCTTTTTTCCGTACTGGGTGTAATTCATGCTTTCGCAATCGAAAGCGGCGTCGCCCGAATCGTAAATCGCGGAGTTGCACTGCTTGTTTTTCAAGAACCCTTTCGGGAAAGGAATAGCCTTTTCCTCAATGAAGCTTTCAATCGCTTTTTTCACGATAATGCCTGCGGAAATCCCGTCGCAGTCGTCGTTGAACCGGATGAGCGCGGGAGTCAGCTGCAAGAGCTTTCTCGCCACGAACGTTCCAGCCTTTTCGGCCGCCGGGGCGAAGCTGCGCATGGCTTCGTCGTCGACGAGCGGCTTCGCCTTCTTCGGCGCGGAGTTGGCTTCAAGAAACTGTTCTATTTTCCGTTCAAGGTCTGGGCTCGCTATTTTCTTTACGCTCGAAGCGTTTTCTCCGTCCGCTTCAACCATGTCGTCGATTGCGAAGTCGCTTTCGCTCGACTCTTGCCTCACGCCAACCCACCCTTCGGGAGTCAAGAGCGTATAGTCGGGGTTGGTGGACATTGTTTTCGCAACGATTTTTCCCCTTATCATTTTTCTTGCACCCTACCGTTTTGCACGCAAGCGTATTTTATTGCTCGCTTCCTTTTCGTTTCATGGAACCAACTATGCGCATCAAGGAAGGCGAAACCGAGCTTTGCGTCTCGAAACTCAGTTTTACCAACCCCCACCGTTCGACCGTGTTTTTCAACCCGCGCATGGCTTTCTCGCGCAGCGTGGGTTCGCTTGCCGTCGCCGTATTAAAGCCCAAAAGCATGCTTGACGGTCTTTGCTCCACTGGTGCGAGGGGCATACGCTACGCGAAAGAGAATCCGTCGATAAAAAAACTCGTGCTCGTTGACGCCAACCCGCTGGCGTTTCCGTACATCCGAAAAAACGTTTCCCTCAACAAGCTTTCAGCAAAAACGAAAGCGTTCTGCCAGGATTTCAACGACTTTTGCTTCGCCAACGAAAACGCGTTTGATTTCGCCGAGATAGACCCGTTCGGCACTCCCGCCCCGTTCATCGAATCGACGCTGTTGGCGTTGAAAAAGCCGGGCACGCTGAGCTTCACGTCGACCGACCTCGCCAACGTTGTGAAGAAAAATGCGCCAACGCTGCGCGATTACGGCGCCAAGCCGTTGTACTGCGATTTTTCGCACGAGACCGCCTTGCGAATTCTCCTCGGCTTTGCAGTGCGCAAAGCGGCGGAAATGAACTTGCGCGTTACGCCCCTGTTCTGCTTTTTCGAAGGGTATCACGTGAAAATCATCGCGCGCGTGGAAAAGAAAAAGCCCGAGCCGAAGAAAATTGGCTTTGTTTCGTATTGCGACCGTTGCCTCAGCCGTTTCGAGGGGAGGAAGGCGAAGTGCAAGTGCGGCAATCGCCTGCTTTACGGCGGGCCGCTGTGGCTTGATGCGTATTGCGACAAGAAGTTTTTGAACGCGCTCGTGGCGCTAAACGAAAAAAGGGGTTACGCGGAGAAAGAGCATATTGCGAAAATGCTTTCGCTTTTGCAAAAAGAGCAGGATTTTCCGCCGTGGTTTTACGACGTGCACTATTTCGCGGACCACTACGGGCTTGCGGCGAGAAAGAAAATGGAGTCGATTCTAGAAGAATTGCGCGGGGAAGGGTTTAAGGCCGAGCGCACGCACTTCACGCCTACCGGAGTCAAGACTGACGCCGGAATAAAAGAATTGAAAAAAATCCTTTCAGCTTAATAGCGAAAAGCGGAAATACTTGAAATTTTGCAGCTTTTCGCTAGTCGCAGAAGGCAGAAAAAGTTCCAATATTTTTGCCTTCTGCTATAAGGCGCTTAGATGCTTACCTTAAGCTGCAACGCGCGCTTGAGCTCGCGTTAGCGGTTGCGGATGGTGACTTCCGTAACCCCTGCAACGTCTGCCACTTCCTTCTGCGTCCTGCGCTCTCCCGTAAGCACTGATGCAATGTACACTGCTGCTGCAGCCACTCCCATAGGCCCGCGTCCGCTTATCAAGCCTTTTTGCATGGCTTGCTCGAGGATTTCCTGCGACTTCTTTTGAGTCGCGCCGGAAAGCTTGAGGGCGGTTACGAAGCGAGTGATGTAGAATTGGGGGTTGGTCAAAGGAATCTTCAAGCCCAGTTCCTGGGTGATAAGGCGGTAAGTGCGCCCGATTTCCTTTTTAGGTATTTCCGCGACTGCAGAAATCTCGTCGAGAGTGCGGGGAATTCCGTACTTGCGGCATATTGCGTAAATGACTGCGGAAACTACGCTTTCGATTTGCCTTCCGCGAATCAAACCTTTTTCTACGCATTTTCTGTACAACAGCGCAGAGCTTTCGCGGATTATTTCCGGCAAGCCCAGATGCGAAGCGACTCGGTTCAATTCGGTCAAAGCAATGGCGAGATTCCTTTCGATGCTGTTGGAAATGGAAGCGCGCTTGTGCCACTTGCGCATGCGGTAGAGCTGCGCTTGCTGCGCCGGGGCGATTTTGCCTCCGCGAGTGTCCCTATTGTATTGGTCGATTTCAGTAACGAGCCCGCGGTTGGGGTTCATGTACTTCAACGGAGCGCCTGCGCGTGCGCGAGAAGCGCGTTGTTCGGCGTCGAAAGCCCTCCATTCGGGTCCTTCCTGCACCATGTTTTCCTCAATCACGAGGCCGCAGTTTATGCATACGGTTTCCCCTCGTTCGGAATTGACTTTCAGTTTTTTGCTTGAGCAATCCGGGCACTTCATTTTAATTTCACCTTTTGCTTTCCAAAATTCCTTCGGCAGGCACTTCGACCGAAGGTTTTGCGAGCACAAGCGGCTTTTGCACGCTTGCAATCACGTCAGAGACAACCGCCGCTTTCTTTCCCTGGTAAAACAAGTGCTTGTTTTCCAATTTTGAGGCGTCCGCTTCCTCCAAAGGGGAAAGCAAGAGGTTGCCTTTCGCGGTCTTCCTTAAAACCTTGAACTGCATTTCACTCATCTTCAGCGTTGAATTTACTTTACGAGAACGGCGTTTGCGATTCCGTCTTGCCCTGGGCGGCTTGTAATGCGCGCTTTGCCCGCCTCAGTTTCCACGATCGCGCCTTTGGTGATGATGTTTTCTCGCGCGTAGTGGCGGTTGGCTGGGTTTTCCAAAACGTTTTTGATGCGGACTTTCTTCGTCTTGCCTTCGACGACGAGGTTTGCGAAAGCCAGCTTTACTGCAGCGACTTTCCTCCCTCCGCCGATGACGTTGAACGACTTCCTGTCCTCCTTTTCGTTTTGGCTCAAGTGCGAGCGCGAGAAGAAACCGCCGTAGTTGGCGAGAGTCTTGTTCCTGTTCCTGCGCTTGAGGCCTCCGCTGCCTGAAGACTTTGTTCTCGAGTGCTTGTGGTATTGGACCATTGAAAAACCGACCTCTCTTCTTCCTTGTGCGAAATCAATTGGCTTGAATGTATTCTGAAAGCAAATGTTCCGCGTCAAGAAATAGTAATAAATACTCCTTTCCCCGCCGCCTTATAAACTTTGCCTTTGCCCCCCTTTCTGCAACCTTTTTAAAGCGGGTTTTTGTAATGCTTGCATAGGGGTGATTGGTTTGGTTTTAGACGTGTTGTATTCCAGGCTTATTATGGCGTTGGGGTCGGCCTTTACTAATTTCCTGTTCGGGCTTCTCGACGTTCTGATTTTAATAGTGTTTTTGGGCATAGGCTGGATAGTGGCAATGTTCCTCATCTCGCTCTTGCACCACTTTCTCGCGCAAATCGGCATGGAGAAAGAATTGCGCAAGAGGGGCTTGCACGACGCGCTCATGGGCTTTACGCTCACAGACCTTTTGAGCAAAGTCCTCAAGCTCTTGACGCTGGCCGTGTTTTTGGGAATAGCCGCTGAAATAACCAGCCTGGTGTTTCTGGGCGAATTAGTGCGGTGGTTCGTGGGCTACGTGCCTATGTTCGTGCAGGGAGTTGCAATCCTCATAATTGCGCTGCTCGCTGGCGACTACCTTACGGACATGATCAAGCGCTCTAGCATTCCATTCCGCAATCTCGTGGGCTGGGTCGTCGAGGCGTTTATCGTCTACACTGCAGTAGTCATCGCCTTGCCTTTGTTCCTTCCCAACGCTGACGCGAGCTTGCTGCGCACGGCCTTCCTGCTGTTGCTCGGCTCCCTGTCCCTGGCATTCGGCTTGGGTCTCGCAATAGCGATCGGCCTGGGAATGAAGGACTCTGTTGCCCGCGTGGCAAAGAAGAAGGAAGACGACTTGGAAAAACTCGTTTGAGTTTTTCCCCTTTCATTTTTTTCTTTCTTTTCTATTTTTTCTTTTTCTAATATTCTTTTTTTTGTTTTTCTAGAAATCGCCGAGCTTCGCCTGCCCTGCGGGCGCATGGTTCTTTTTGATGGTGCTCCACTCTTGGCGCAAGTGCTTCTGCACTTCCAGCCGGTCAAAGTTTTTCTTGAGAAAAGCGACGGTGCGCGGGTCGTGCGTATAGCCGCTTCCGAAATCCCCGATTTCCTTGTGCAAGCGCTCAATCTGGTTGTCCCTCAGCACTTTCCCGATTACGGACGCGGCGGAAACGACTGGATATTTGACGTCGGCCTTGTTTTCGCAAACGAATTCGATTTCGTGGTCGAAAAACTTGCGGATGCGGCGTTCGAAAGTATGCGGGTCGGGGTCAGGCGAGTCGACGAAAACTTTCTTCGGCCTCTCGCGCAACAGCGACAAAGCTTCCGCGACCATTGCCGCTTCCATGGTGTTGAGTGAAACCTTGCGGCGCATGAGCATCGTGATTTTCTCGGCGCTGTACTCTACAACTGCGTAGTCGCCCATCTTGATTAGTTTGGGGTAGAGTTTTTCGCGCGCTTCGGGCGAAAGCATTTTCGAATCTTTCACGCCGAGCTTGCGCAATTCTCCCTCCTTGGAGTCGTCGATTGCAAACGCGCATATGAACATCCCGCCGAATACGCACCCTCTCCCGCAATCGTCAGCGCCAGCCACCAACATTCCCAAAAAACCCCTTGAAAAGCAATTAATAAAACTAAACCGAATCAAGTATTAAATTGGCCTTGGGATGGGGTCATGGTATAGTGGCATTACGGCAGGCTCCAGTATACTTGGTTTTGTGAGGTTGGCGGAGAATGCGGTTGCACGGCAGCCGCGGACTGCCGCCGGCCTGTGAGCTTTTTGAGACTGGAGCTCTGAATTCGCGAAAGCGAAGATGACGTGAAAAGTTGCCTCCTCCAGTGAAAAGGAAGAGGAGTAGATAGGAGAAACCTTGGTTTCTCCTCCTCTTGAAGAAACCTGCAAATCGGAGTTCGATTCTCCGTGACCCCACCTTTTAGACTACTCGCTGGTTTTGCCTGCAAAGCCCCCCAGACGAAAACCTTTAAATACTATTAACTGCAGGGTAGTAACATTAAGGGGTGGGTTTGTGAAGATACGGCCTTTATTTGCAGTGTTGCTTGTTGCCATCATTGGTTTTGTCGGTTTTGCCAACGCAGTTCCGCCTGAAGTGTGCGGCCCGAACGGCTATTACTCTTCAGCAGTCGACGACTGCGTTTTCAGCAATCCTCCTTCCACTCCAGTTTATTGCGACGGCCCTTCAAGCAAATACCATTCGACGTGCGTAGGCTCGAACTATTACGGCTATAATTCTTATTCTTACCACTGGAGCGGCTACATCCGCGGCCAGCCTTACGACGGGCAGGTTTGCGAAGCGCAAATAACTTACAACGACCCGCGCTGCACCGGAAGCTCGAGTTATTCGGGCGGTTCCAATTCGTACGGCGGCTCTTCGGGCTACTCGGGCGGTTCAAGCTCTTCTTATTCCAATTACTATTATTCGTACAACAATTACAACTACAATTCCTACAGCGGTTATTGCGGAAACAATTATTGCGAGTACGGCGAAAACGCGTTCAACTGCCCGTTCGACTGCTACAATCCGTTCGGCAGCCACTATTACTCTTCGTGCAATTTGTATTCATACCCGACCACGGTTTACGCGGGAGGGTCGAGCGACATTCAAATTCAGTTTACCGACTTGTTATATCCTACCGGGCCTATAGCGGTGAATTGCGGTAACGGAAACGTAGCATATGCTTACAACGCTTACGGCTCTACGGGAACCGCGTACGCAAGATGTTATTTCCCCTATGCTGGAACGTTCTACCAGACTGCTTACGCTGGAGGCATAGGCTGCACGCCTTCGCTCGTTAGGGCAGTTTACGGCGGCAGCGGCGGTTCTGGCGGAAGCGGTGGCAGTGGTGGAAGCGGCGGGAGTGGCGGAAGCGCGCCTCAAAGCGGTTCTTGCGCTGTTATTACCAATCCATCTTCTTTGAACGGCAATGGCTCTTCATCTGCAACGGTCGTATACCAGGGTTTTCCTTCTAGCGTTGGCACGGCTTCAGTGATTTGCGGCAACGGACAGCAGGCGAACGTGCAGTGCCAAGGCGGTTCGAACGGGCAGTGCAATTCACTCGAATGCGTTTATTCAACTCCAGTTTCGTTCCCTAAAAGGTATGACGTAAAAGCAATAGTCAACGGGCAGCAGTGCGCTTCTTCGGGAGTAAACATTTACGGCAACAACCCCACTCCGACGCCTTCAACGCCGCCAGAATTCGGCGGAATCGTTTTGACCGTAAAAACGAGCGGCGGCGCTCCGATCCAAGGCTCTTTCATAGTATTGTATTACTACGGCCAAGCCGTGCTTACTGCGCATACTGATGCTGCAGGAACCGCGAGCTTCGGTTCGCTTCCCGTCGGCAGTTATTCCCTGACCGTTTCGAAAACCGGCTTTGAGACGCAAACGGTAGGAGCTAGCGTTATAGCGAACGAAAACACGCAATTGCAAATCACGCTCGAGAAGGTTTCGGCTTTCAAGTCTTGCAGCGTTTCGCTTAATCCTTCGACCGTGCGGCCTGGAGAGCAGGCTAGCGTAAGCGTATCTTACAACGGATTCAATTCGCCCGCGAGCGCGAGCGTTTCGTGTGCCGGACAGCAAATGCAAGCGCAGTGCACCGGAACCAACAACGGAATATGCACTACTCAATGTTCTTTCGCAGCCGAGCAATCCTACCCGCAGGCGAAAATAGTTTCAGCAAGCATCGACGGCACGGCTTGCGCGCAAGCTCAGGCTACGCTCATCTCGCCTTTGCCGACTCAAGGAACGGTTTTGGCGCGTGTTACCGACTGCACTTCCGGTGCGGCGTTGCAAAGCGCTAGCGTCGTGGTGAACGGAACGCAGGCTTATACCGATTCTACCGGAATTGCGACCGTGGTTTCAGACCCGGGTTTCGTTTCAATCGAAGTTTCCAAGGGAGGTTACTCTTCGCAGCAGGCGAGCGCTTCGGTCGAAGCGGGAAAAACAGTTTCGAAAAGCGTTTGCCTTACCGGCGCGCAGGACAACTGCAATTTCGACGCGCAGCTCGTAAGCTCGCCTTCGTGCCCGTACTCTCAAAGCCCGCAGCCTTACCAAGTCAAGCTCACTAACAACAACGCGAGCGGCGCCACGCTGGTGCAAATACAGTATTCCAACGACGCCCTGCGCGGGCCGTCGAGCGTTTCGCTCTCGCCTTCACAGCAAACGATAGTCGAATTCAATTCGACGCTGCGCGATTTGGCCGGCTCAAGAAATGCAATAGTTTCGTTCATTTCCGCGTCTTGCAGCAAGAACATCGCGATTCAGGCGTGCATGAGCGGAGGATTGGCTGTTGAAGCGCTTAACAACAAGATCACCGCATTGCCCGGAGAGAGGGCGTGCTTTGGCTTGCTCGTGCGCAACCGCGGCCTCGCTTCCTCGCCCGTGACCATGGGCTATTCTTCAAGCGACTCTTCGCTTGTCGGCGAATTCAGTGAGAAGGAATTCCGCATCACCCCGCAGGAAAACAAGCAAATAGATTTTTGCGTTACCGCGCGCGGCAGCGGATTTAAGTCGTTCTCGATAACCGCGTCCAGCGAAATCAACGACGCGTCTGCCAGCGTTTCGCTCGACGTGCCTTCGTCCAGCATTTATCTTTCCGGAGGCGGGTCGTGCGTTGACGTGAATGCGGAGGATACCGTGGAAAGCGTGCCTATAGTGTTGACGAACAACGGCGTTTCCGGAGATTACGAGATTGAAATGGTTGCGCTCGAAAAGGAAGACGATTTGCATCCTCTGCAGGCCGAGCTCGTGCAAAACAAAGTTTACGGATTCGAAAAGGGAACGACGCGCAACGTTTTCGTTTCGCTCGACCCGTTCGATGCGAACGCGGGAGAGCACAGGTTCGACTTGCTTTTGAAGAAAGACGGGATCGTGGTTTCACAGCAGACCGTTTGCTTTGACGTGCAAAGCCGCAAATCGCAGTCCGTAACGCTTACTCCGCTTTCGCTCACGATTCCAGTGGGCAAGAGTGCAAGCGCGTTTTTGAACGTCGAAAACACCGGAAACAGGCTTTTGCATTACTCGGTGTTCGTTTCCAACGCCCTGCCTACGCAAGTATACCCGCAGAATTTCAAGCTCGAGTCGGGAGAGTTCGAGAGGATTGAGCTGCTCGTCACCGTTCCGTCCGGCTCAAGGCTTGGGTCTTACACTCTTCCAATACGCTTGTCTTCAAGCTCAACCCAGCAGAACAAGTATTCCGTGGACGTCAACTGCGGAAACGGAAGGACGAAGACCGTGCAGTGCGAAGGAGGGCAGAGTTCGTGCGGAGTTTCATGCGAATACCCGGACGCCGGGGAATTCACCGCCACTTCCTCAATCGCGGGGAAAACCTGTTCTTCGGCTACGGTGCGCGTTGTCGAAAACTACACTGACAAGTGTTATTTGACCGCCAATCCCGCGACGACCGAAGAAGACCAGTTTGTGGGCGTCACGGTGAATTACCGCGATCTCGCTAAAGGCCAGCAGGACAATTTCACGATAGACTGCGGCAACGGCAACCGCGTTACCGCTTCCAGCTGCGTAGGCTCGAGCGGTTCTTGCTCGGCGCAGTGCTTGTACGACCGCGAGGGCTCTTACACCATAACCGCTTCCTCGAGCAACTACTCTTGCTTGAATTCCCAGGTGGCGATAATGGCGAAGAACGACGAGACTGCATGCCGCATTTCCACGCAGACCAACGTTGCGAAAGGCACGGTCAACACCCTAACATTGAATTACGACGTTTCGGAATTGGCTTCGGAAAGGCAGGAACTGCTTTCCAGCCAAAACCTGCTCGTCAACGTAGTGTCCAGCGTTACCCGGTTTGAGCCGCAGGTTTCCGAGTCAATCCAGATAACCGCTCCTTCGGTAATAGAAATAACTCCCGGTTCTACCGCGCTCATTCCCATAACCGTAAAGAACAACGACGTTTTCGCTCTCAACACCGTTCTCGTGTACATGGTGAATTTGCCTTCGGGAGTGCAGGCCGAACGCATTCAGGCGTTTTCGCTCCAGCCAAAATCGCAAGTCACCAAGAATCTCGTTTTGATTGCGGCGCAAGACGCGCCTTTGGGAACCGTGACTGCAAAGCTGAAAGTCGAGTCTGGAGCTTTCGTGGCTTCTGACAAGAACATCGCGGTAGCAGTTCGCTCGCCTTCGGCCGAATTGCTGTTGGTCAGCGTTGGCGAACCTTCGTTCTCGTTCGACACGCGCGGAAACGCGACTGAGATAACCATGCGCATGCCCGTTTCGAACAACGAGCCGCGTGCCGTTACGCTCACCGCCTTCGCTTCGCTTCCTCAAGGATGGAGTTTCGCAGCTTCGCCCATTGCGCTCAAGCAAGGAGAGACCGTGCAAATGGAATTCAAGCTTTACACCAACGCTTACGCGGACGACGATTTCGAAATGCTCTTGCGCCTGCAGTCGGATTCAGGCAAAGTCAAGACGATTCCAATCCGCGTTCCTTCAAAGTCTTCGGCTTCGGGCTTGAGCGGGTTTTTCATCGGAGTTTTTGCGTCTGCAACGGGAGGGCTACTGCTCCTGCTTTTGGTGGTAGGCGTGGGCCTCGCGGCTTTCTTGTACTACGCAAGCAGGGAAATGAAGGAAAAACTGGCTGAAGACGAAGCGCAGAAAAAGCTTGGCAAGTAACAGACTAATGTGTTTGCAAAAGGCCGATGAGATTGAAATGCCGAACGCGAAGTTTTCCAAAGTATTCGTGGCAGCCTTCCTGCTGTTAGCATCTATTCCAGCGCTGGCTTTCGCGTCGCCGCAAGTTTCCATCTCTCCAAAAGGGCTTTCGGCGTGCGCGTGCGACCCAGTGTATTACGATGTAAGCGTGTACAGCGGCGAGGACGACGTTTTCGAAATGCAATTCTCGTCCGACTACCCGTTTTCCAGCTTTCTCCAGCCGCAAATTCCGGTTCCCCGCGATTCGTCAATCAAAACCACTCTAGTGCTCAACACGGCTTGCGACGCACAGCCCGGAAACCATTCTTTCTCGGTTTCAGCCCGCGGCTCTAGGGGCTTTGCAGCCGCAGAAGGATTCGTGGTTGTCCGCTCTTGCCGAAACCTGGAAATTTCAGTGCCCGCGCAGCAGAGCGTGTGCTCGGGCGGTTCGCAAAGCATCCTCGTTTCCCTGCGAAACAGCGGACTGGTTCACGAGGAAGGGCGCGTGGTTTTCGAAAACCTGCCTAAAGCGTTTTACTCGCTCGCTTCAGACTCGTTCGACTTGAACCCTGGCGCGTCGAAAAACTTCCTGCTTTTGCTCCAGCCTCCGGACGGCACTCCCCCCTCGAGCTTTTCTTACAACTTGCGCGCGAACAATGCTGTTGCGACCGCAGGCGTTGAAATCCAGTCTTGCAACTTCCAGCCTCCGGACAAGATTACTTTAACTCCTTCGACCGGCAGGATAGAGTTTTGCGCCGGCAGCCGCAAGTCCATTTCGCTTTCATTGAAGAACGATGGGGCGGCTGCGCAATTCGGGCTTTCGGCAAGCGGCATTCCCGGAACGTTTTCCGCAACCAAGATTTCAGTATCGCAGAACGCAATTCGCACCGTAGATTTCAACATCAACGCCGAACAGCTGCAGCCAGGCAACCGCACGCTGGTGCTGAACGCGTTCGGGCCGGCGTCTTCCGATACCGCGAGCGTCAACGTGGTGTTGAAGGATTGCGTCAGCGCGGTTTTCGGAGACTTGGAGTTGTGCTTGGGCGACAGTGGCAGCATTCCCTTCTCGTTCAAGAACAACAATCCGTCGGCAAGGCAATATGACTTTACGGCGCAGTCGGACATTCCAACTCGCGTCGAGCCCAAGTCCGCATTGCTTTCTCCAAACCAAGCCGTTTCCGCTTCTCTTCTAGTGACTGGCTCCGCGCTCGGCTCTTACCGAGTTTTCGTTTACGCCAACTCGAGCATCCTGAAAACCCCGCGCGTGATAGTGAAGCAATGCTCGCAGCAGCAACTGCCTTTCGCCGTTGCAACCAAGGCTTTCGAGGGCGAGGCTGGAGTGGAACAGGATTTCGTCTTGCAATTCACCCAGCCCGTGCGCGAGGCTTCAATTTCATTGGCGCCCGGCTTGCTTTCCTTTGCGTCAGCGCGCGTTGAAAACGGCTCGCTCGTTTTCACGGCAACGCCTTTGGTTGAAGGGAACGGCGTAGTATTGGCGGCAATCGCGGCAGACGGACGGAGACTTCAGGAAAACCTCTCGTTTTCAGTACGCTCCGCAAGCGTCGAAGTGCGCGAGAAAGGGCAGGCCACGCTCTCCGTTTCGGGCTCTGCAGTAAAAAACGAGTTGCTTTTGACCGTAACGAACAACGGCGCCTCGCCCGCGACGCTCACCCCGTCGCTTTCGGCGCAAGGCGCTTCTTTCGAACCTTCCACCCTGCAATTGGCCCCAGGCGAGTCGAAGGACCTCAAGGCCGTGTTCGAGGCGACTGAGAACTCGACCATTGCGCTGAAGCTTTCGTCAGATTCGGGAAGGAACTACGCTTTGAAAACCACTGCGGTCAAGGCGCCTTCAAAAACCACGACCGGGTTTTTCACAGCAACCCGCACCGTGGGCTTGTTCGCCGTCATAGTAGTCATAGCGATAATCTGCCTGGCATTCTTGATCAAGCGCGAGTTCGAGCGGGGTTCTGGCGAAGGGGAATCACAGCCTGAGAAGCAGAAAGGAACGAAAAAGTAAGCCCGGCTGCAACAGCTCATTTGAACGCTAGAGTTTTTCACTGCCGACAACACTCGGGCGGCTTTGTTTTTTTTCACGAGCGCTAGCCCTTGCAGCACAACGCGCTTTCCGTGCTTTACGCTATACCCTAAAAAAGTTGCCTTGTGCCAAACGCGCCTTTATCCTTGCGCGGCGGTGAACGTTACCGTCGAGGTTTTAGCTGCAGCGGCTTCGCCCGTCGGGACTGTGATGTAAATCGATACTTTGGCGTAGTCGTTTGCGTCGCTGAAGTTGAGCAGGCAGAGAGCGTACGTAGCCGAGCTTAGGGGCATGGTGGTCCAGCTGTTGTGAGTAACGGAACAAGAGTCCGCGAGGGAAGTGTTGCCTGTAGTGTTGGTGGAGTTGAATTGGTAGTTCGTGTTGTTTCCTGACGTGGACGTCCATAGTGCGGTTGCGCTGACCGTGACGTTCACCCTAACGCTTCCGTCGTTGCGGACGAGGAATTGGCTGGCGTTGGAGTAGTTGCCGCTGGAAGCGCCGTTGTAAGACACTCCCACTTGCACTGCCCCGAAGTCAACTGTAGAGTCCTGCAGGAAAATGTCGGCGGTGGATTGTACGCTCGCGGAAACCGTTCCAGTCGGCGCTACCGTGAGGCCGGAAACCTGGATGCCCATTTTAGAAAACAAAGTCCAAGTGGAAACGAGCGTTATAGCCAAAGCAAGAATGATTATAGTTATGAGCGTGTTGTTGGAAACTTCAGCCATTTTGAAACCACTGTGTTGCGGTAAATTATGCAGAATATGAAAAAATACTGCTTTGCCTGCCTTTTAACCCTTTTCCCGAGTTCAGTTAAGCTTTTTTTTCTGCTGCCGTTAGGGGCTTCCTTCTGGAAGCCTCCTTCATTTTTTCTTTTCTTCGCTGTGCATTTTCTCTATCTGGTATGCCTCGTCCATCATTTTCCTCAGGCTCCTTAGTTCGAGGGCGAGGATGGCGACCGCGATTACCAGTATGAATTCGAAGAAGACCATGAGCTCGAGGAGGTTGACTTCAAACCCGAATATCAGCGCCAAATGCAGACACCTTTTTTTAATCACGCGGTTTCCGTTGATTAATCAACCGATTTGAGCCTTTTCAAACTTTTGCTGGAGGGTTTCGAATCCCTTGCGCACCCGCACTTTCACGCCGTACTCGCCTTTCTCGAAAACGCTGAACGACGCGTTGTGGTAGCCGTCAGCCGTGTCGATCAAGTCTGCGAACGCCAAGTTGTTTTGCTGCGAGAATTCGGCTTCTAGGGTGGACGGGCTCAAATCCGTAGCTATTTCCAAAAGCACCTTCGCCTCGCTCTGCCTGCCTGCGATGAAAACGAATTCCCTTGCGGGCGTAGGCGTGATGCACACGTCCAGCCCGTGCCACAGCAGCCTCACGGCCTTGGTTTCCTGCGCAACCGCATTTCCATTGTGGTAGAGCGTTGCGGTGAGCGCGTAGGACGTTTCTCCGTCGGCCTTGGGAGCCTTGATTTTGTAGAACAGGCTTCGCACTTCGTAAGGCTGCAGTTCCATTTCCGAAACCCTTCCTTGGAAGTCGAGCGAAACGCTTTTGCGCGAGGGGTTGTTGTTGGAAACGATAACCTCCACTTCCTTGACTTCACACTTGTTGATGAAGTCGGGCGCTGCAATGGAAACGTCGAACTCCTTGTACTGCGTGGGCGCAATGCTTGCCCCTGGCTTGGCTGAAGGGGACGGCGAGGGTGAAGGAATTTGGGACGGCTTCGGGCTGGGCGCGGGTTGAAGTATTAAAATGTCGTGTCCGCTGCCGCTGCTTCCCGAACCTCCGCCGGTGCTCACTGCGAATTCAAAGACGTGAATCAACTGCGACAATTCCGACGTCGCAACGGAGTCGGAAATGTCGGACGTCACGTTGTACGTTCCTGAAGGTGTTGAGGATGATAGCGTGAGCGAACAAGTGTAATTGCAGTCCGTAGAGTTGCAAGTGTTGAATGAAACGGCCGTGGTGGAGGAAAACGCGGTTGCAGTCCAGGTGCACGTCGAGTATGAAACCAGCTCTCCGTACCCGTTCAAGTCGCTGGCTTTTCCGTCCATGACTATCGTGCCGCCGATGGAGAGGCGGAACGCCGGCTTTCCGCCGTAAGTTTCAGTCGCCGCGTCCGCGTTAAAATAATAATTGGACGGGGGTTCGTTCTGCACTACCCCCAAAACCTGGCCCGTAGCGTAGCCTGAAGTCGGGCGCGTTAAGCCCAGGAAGAATGCGATGGAAAGAACTTGCAGTGCAACTAGCGCCGCAATCAAAACAGCCGCCTTGTCGTTTGAAAACCACTCTTGCCCTGCAGTCATTAAAATACTCTTGACTCAGCAGGTTTTAAATTCGCGTCTTGAGAAAGCAATTCAGCAGCGAGCATTTTAAGCGCAATAAAGGAAAAAGGTGTTTTTTGTTGAATAGGGTGAAGAGCGGCGTTCCCGGTTTGGACGAATTGATTGAAGGCGGTTTTCCTGAGGCGTCCAGCATTCTAGTTTCCGGGCCTGCGGGCACGGGAAAAAGTATTTTGTGCATGGAGTACTTGTACAACGGCGCGAAGGAATACGGCGAACCCGGCGTTTACATTACCATGGAGGAAGGCCCGCACAACATTTGGTGGAACACCCAGCGCTTCAAGTGGGATTTGGTTTCCCTCGAGAGGGAGGGTAAACTAAAGATTTACAAGTTCGAGCCGACGCAAGAGATTCTCGACAGCCCAGAAGCGCAGGTCGAACGCATTATAGAAAAGGCTCGGAGCACCAACGCCAAGCGCCTGGTTGTGGACAGCGTCACCGCATTCGCATTCTGGCTGAAGGACATAAGGCAAATACGATTCGCTATTTACACTCTGATCGAGGAGTTGCGCAAGCTCGACTGCACCACGCTCTTGACTTGCGAAACTCCTGCCGGAAAGCATGCGGTCTCCCGCTTCGGGGTCGAAGAATTCCTGACGGACGGCGTGCTGCAAATGTTCTTTTCTCCGCCCAACCGCGCGATGTTCGTGCGAAAGATGCGCGGAACAAACCACTCGAAGAAAATCCATCCTTTGACGATAAACGACAACGGGTTGAGCGTCGAGTCAAAGGAAGAAATCCTGTGGGAAGGGCTTAAGTGAATCAGTGCATTGCTTTCTCTATCCTTTGCAACGCCAACGCATACGCGGCAGTGCGCATGATGCACTCGTGCTCTTTCGAAAAGCGCAGGACTTCATTGAATTCCATGCGCATTGTTTTCTCGAGCTCGCCGCGGTATTTTTCCAGGCTCCATTTTGCGCGTTCCTTGTTCTGCTTCCACTCGAAATAGCTTCCCGTAACCCCGCCAGCGTTAGCAAGCACGTCGGGAATTACGGTTATCCCGCGTTTGGAAAGGATTTCTTCAGCCTGCGGAGTGGTCGGGCCGTTCGCCAATTCGAGAATAACTTTGGCTTTGATGCGCGGGGCGTTTTGTTCGGTGATTTGGTTTTCCAACGCGGCGGGAACAAGCACGTCGACCGGCAGTTCCAAAAGCGCTTGGTTGGAAACTTTGCTTCCCTTGCCGTAATCCTCAACGCTTTTCCCGGAATCCTTGAATTGCTTGACCGAATCTACGTCCAATCCTTTTTCGTCGTAAATACCGCCTTTCGAGTCGCTTACGGCAACGACTTTGTATCCTGCTTCGTGCAGGAATTTTGCCATGAACCAGCCTGCGTTGCCGAAGCCTTGGATTGCAGCCGTTGCGTTTGCAGGAATGCCGAACGCTTTCGCCGCTTCCTGGAAAACGAAAAACCCTCCTCTCGCAGTGGCATCCTCGCGCCCCTCGTGCCCTCCGTTCGCAACGCTTTTGCCGGTAATCACCGCTCCGCTCGTGTCGCCGGTTATTTTCGAGTACTCGTCTTCCATCCAATCCATTATTTCGGGCGTGGTGTTGACGTCCGGGGCTGGAATATCCTTGTCCGGGCCTATAGCATCTGCAATGGAACGAATGAACGAGCGGCTCAGTCTTTCCAGCTCGCTTTTGCTCAATTGCTTCGGGTCAACTTCGACTCCGCCCTTGCCCCCGCCGTAGGGAATGTTTGCAACGGCGCATTTGATTGCCATCCAGAATGCAAGGCTCTTCACTTCATCCAAATCAACTTTCGGGTGGTAGCGGATTCCGCCTTTGAACGGGCCGCGAGCGTTGTCGTACTGCACGCGGTAGCCGTAGAAAATGCGTTCTTTCCCTCCGTCCATTTGCACGGGAAAAGTTGTTTGGATTATGCGCTGGGGGTTTTGCAGGCGCAACCGAGTTTCTTGGCTTACGCCTGAAAGTGCGAATGCGTTTTCGAGTTGTTTCAGCGCGTTTTCAAAAGTAGACAATCTCACACCGCCCTCCGGACCGTTGGAGTATAGTTTGTTGCTTGAAAAATCTTCGCGCCGGCTTGTTTTTAAGCTATCCTTTTAGCCGCATCGGGTGAAAGCGCCGGCGAGGGGGTTCGGTCCAAAGCCCACGCTATCGCGGGTGACAGGAGCAAAGCTGCAATAGAGTTCGAAAGCAGGTGGCTTGCGGTGAATGGAATTTGCCCCAACAGCGTAAGCTCGAGGGGCTGGCGGAATTGCCATCCGAACAGCAATGCCGTTGCAACGTCAAAGAAAAGCGTGCCTGCGACAGCGAATGTGAGAAAGTTTGTGCGATTGGATTTGCGCGTTTCGAAAAACTTTCCAGCCGCAAAGCCGATTATCGCGTAAGCGCCTGCGGTGTAAAGCGTCCACAATCCCAGCCGTTGGGTGAAAAAGTCGATTGAAACCATTGCGATGAGCGCGAAGGCCAAGCCGGCGTATTTGCCGTACTTCTTGGCGTAAGGCATTGTAAAGCCCATTATCGGCTCGACGTTGGGCGCGACTGTGAATAGCCTTGCCAGCACGCACAATGCCAGTCCTAATGCGAATTTTGCATTGTCGAGAATTTTCATTTCCAATTCACTTTATTCCATTTCCTGTATAACGAGAAAATAATCCCTAGGGCGAGCAGGCTAATAAAAACGATGGGGTTGAGTGAAAGCGCTATGTTTTTTTCGTCGACGCTGAATGAAAACCATGCGTTCGGCTTTGCAGCGGCAAGCGCTGTCAAGCCAGACGGCGTAGTCGCTTCCTCGTTTTGCTTTGTCGAAACGCTTTCCTTCGCAGTTTCACGCTCCTGCGGCGTTGGCGAAGGCGTGGGAGTAGGAGTTATGGACGGCGTTGCAGTGGGGGTTGGATAGGGAGTTACAAACACGACCTTTATCTCCTGGTTTGACGGGGATGGTGTTGGCGTAGGCGTGGGCGTCGGAGTGGGGGAGGCTGAAGCGCTTTTGACTTCGAAAACCCCGCTTTTCACGAGCCTCCCGCCTTGCATGGCTATGATCGTCGCGAGAATGGAATAATTCCCCGCTTCCGCTGTGTTGGAAAAAACGGTTTCGAAAACCCCTTGCTGGGTTTGCTGCGCCTGCAATTCGACGAACCCTCCGGAAGGCTTTGTTACAGTGAAGGAAACGTTTTCCACCGCCCCCTCTGCAGTAATGCGCATGGGCTGCGCATTGCCCGGAAAAATAGGCGTGTTGTACGCTAGGGCAGCGCTCAAAGGCGCGCATGCAACCGCGTTTTCAGCAATGTTTTTCGCCGCCAGCAAAGCCATTGCCGTATCCATGGCGTTGGAGTCGGACTGCGAGCGAAGCGGGTCGGCAAAACCGCCGTCCTGCTTTTGCGAGAGCGCTGCATAAGCTGCTGCTGACGATGCAAACGCGTTTTCGCCCGATTTTGCGAAAGCGACTGCCGCGCGCGAAGGCCCGTACACGCTCCCGGAATTTCCGAAGCACGAGCGGGCTTTCTGCTTTAGGAAAGCGACTGCCTTTGCAGCCTCAGGCGTTCCTCCGAAGCCGGTTTGCTGCATTGCTTGCAGTGCGAGCGAAGTGGTTGAAACGAAATCAGGCCCCAACGCGTAGAGCGAAGTTTCGCCGGTGGAAAGAGACTGCTTGAACGAGCCGTCTTCATTTTGCAAAGTGCTAAGGAATGCAATGGCATCATTTTTGGTTTGCGAATCCAGCGTGCCTGCGCTTTCGAGCGCAAGCAAAACCAACGCTGTATCTGTAGTGGTTTCGACGGGCTGCCACACTTGGTTTTGCCAGTTCGGGTCGGTGCAGTTCGCAACGCACTCCTGCAATCCCGTGAACCCGCCATGCTGGCCTTTGAAAGCCAAAATCTTTTGCGACAGCGTTGCAGAATCGATTCCAGTTGAAGCGAATCCTGTTTTGTGCAAAGCCCAGAATTGAATCGACGGCAAGTCCGCCTCAGCCCAATTCCAGGAAGAGTTGTCGTTCAGGTCCGCCTTAATGGCGTTTGCGAGCTGCGACTGCAACTGCGCGTTTTCGCTCCACTCTACCAAAGCCGTGAGCGCAAGCGCGTTCGCGCCAGCAAAGCCGTAAGAGCCGACGGTGTGGTGGGAGTCAAGCCACGCAAACGCAGCAGTGGTGGAAAAAGCGTGTGCAGGGATTGAGAATGCCGCGAGCGCGGCAAAGACTATTGCGATTGCAGTTTTGCTGTCCATAAACCCACCTTGCGTAATCGGATACGGACTTCGATGCATCCAATATTAATTCGTTTGGATGATGCATCCAGTTTAAAAGCACGAAACCGCTTGTTTGCGTTATGGACTTTTCGCTTTTGAAGCCCGAGGAAAAGGCTTTCGGGCCGATGCCGAAATTCGTTTTCGAAGACGTGCTGCGCGCATTCTGGATTCTCGGGCGGAAGAAGCTCGTGGGAAGGAAGGATTTGGCAGAGTCGCTAGACTTGGGCGAAGGTACAGTGCGTTCGATAGCCGCGTTTCTAGAGGCACGCGGATTGGCACGGAAAATACGCGCGGGAAGCATGCTTTCGGAAAAGGGCGTGCGGCTGTTCGAAAGGCTTTGCGCGCGCGTTGGCGGAGCGAAGCAATTGCCCCCGCTTTACTCGACTTTCGAACGCCCTTCTTTCTGCTTGCAGTGTTCGGTCGCAGCAGAACCTTCGGTCAGCGTTTCCATAGCAGTGCGCGATGCAGCGGTGAAAGCCGGTTCCGACGGATTGCTCTCCCTCTCACTCAAGGACGGCCGGTTCTTGTTTTTGGGAACGCGCGACGCGGTCGCGCGGAAAGATTCGGTTTTGCTTTCATCCGCCTTCACGCCGCGCGAAAACAGCGTTTTCCTTTTGAGTTTCGCGAAAAGGGCGTTGGACCGCGAGAGAGGCGCGTGGGCCGCGTTCCTGATTTTGGAAAAGGCAATAAAATAGTTTTTTTTTGCTTCGCTGCGGCTTCAGCCGCCCAACTGGGGTTTTTCCAAACGCCATTCGAGAATGCCTTTTTGCGAGAGCTTGAAGTCGTTTGCTCCCACGGGCGCGAGCTTGCCGTTGAAATAGAACTGCCAGTACAGGCCTTCGCTGTTGCTTTCATTGATGCCGTCCACAGAGAAGACGTATGCTCCGAAAGAATAGTTTTTAACGCCAATCTCGACCGCTTTTGCCGAAGCTTCCAGCGCGCTCGCGCCCTCCGCCACTTCGACGGGAATGGTTTTTAAGTAGTCGCGCGGGGGCGCGTTGATTATCACGTTTATTTCAAGCAATCCGCTTTCGATAGTTGGACTAGGTGTAATTGTCGGCGTAGCCGCTTGCGAAAGCTCGGCTGTTGCGCTAGGCGAGGCTGAAGGCTGGCCTTGCGAAACGCATCCCGCAAAAAGCAGTGCCAGCAGCAACGCCGCAACCAAAAATGTTTTTTTCATTTTCTTCAGTTCCCTGCGCCTTCACAATCGCATGCAGCAGCGTAAATAAAATCCCCCAGGCGGTTGAAAAACCTGAACGTTTCGCTCGTTATCCGCTTGTTGAGCAAAGGCAAGAGCGCGGTTTCCGCTTCCCTGCAGCGCACTCGCGATTCGTTCAACGCAATGGCCTTCGCAGAGTGAAAGCGGACGAACTGGCGGAATTCCTTGCCTTCGCAATACCCGTCAATCCACTCTTCTAGTTTTTCCACGTCTTTCTGCGTTACCGGGTTTTTCACGATTCCCCCCGTTCTTCCGAGGGAAACTTCCCCGCCGCTTTGCCACAGCTTTTCCTGCACCCAATCAATCTTGTCCGCAAGGCTCTTGTCTTGCGTGCATTGCAGGCGGGCAGCGTCGAGCGAAGCTTGCAGCGAATCGATTTTGCCGTTAGCTATGACCACCGCATCGTTTTTGGCGAGCTTTTCGCCGGCCATTGTTTTAGTATAGCCCTCGTCGCCGGTCTTGGTGTAAATCTTTCCTGCCATTGCCTTTGCCCCCCCGGATAAAAAGCGTTTACGAGCATCCGCTGGTCGAGCCGCAGTTGAAGCACTTGTAGCACGAGCCGCTTCTCACCATGATGCTTCCGCAGTCGTCGCACACGGGCGCGTCGCTCTGGTTTTCGAAAGTTTTCTCTTCCTTGCCTTGCTCCACAAACCGCACTTTCGACTCGTCCTTCAAAATCTTCTCGGTCGGAACCCCGCTTTCGGAATATTGCGGGGTGACTTTGTCGGCGAGAGTCCTGTGCAGCGAAGCGTCGAGCTTGGTCTGCAGGGAATTGCGTTCTTCCGGGTTGAAGCCCAAGTCTTCCAAATCCCCGTCTCCCAGGAACTTGAACGCCAGCCACTTGAAAATGTAGTCGGTAATGCTTTTCGCAAACCGGATTTGCTCGTTGCCCGTGACTCCCGAAGGTTCGAAGCGCATGTTGCTGAATTTTTTCGCCAACACCTTGAGCGGAACGCCGTACTGCAGCGCGATGGAAACGGCTGTGGAAAAAGCGTCCATCAAACCCGATATCGTGCTCCCTTCTTTCGCCATTGTCACGAACAGCTCTCCAGGCCTCCCGTCTTCATACAAACCCACCGTAATATAGCCTTCGTGCCCGGCGATGGCAAACTTGTGAGTTATTGCCTGGCGTTCGTCAGGCAACCGCTGGCGCATGGGCATGTATACTATCCGCTCTTCAGCGCCACGCGCTTTCGACTCGGTTTTCGAAGTAGTCAAAGGCTGAGTTCGCTTGGAACCGTCTCGGTATATTGCAATCGCCTTCAACCCGCCCTTCCACGCCTGCATGTACGCGTTTTCAATGTCACCCGCAGTAGCATCAGCCGGAAGGTTAACCGTTTTGCTTATTGCCCCGCTGATGAAAGGCTGGACCGCGGCCATCATGCGCACGTGGCCGAGGTATTGTATCGAGCGAATGCCTTTCGAAGGCTTGAACGCGCAGTCGAAAACAGGCAAGTGCGCCTGCTTCAAGTGCGGAGCTCCTTCGATGGTCTCGTGCTCGTTCAAATAACCCATGATGTCGACGATTTCGTTTTGCTTGTACCCCAGCTTTTCCAACGCAAGGGGAACCGTGGTGTTGACGATTTTCATGAGACCCCCGCCCACGAGCCACTTGTACTTGATCAATGCGATGTCGGGCTCCACGCCCGTGGTGTCGCAGTCCATCAGGAATCCGATGGTGTTGTGGCTTACGAAGCCGTTTGCGGTGTAAGTGACGTTCTCGGGGACGGACAAGTCGAAAGTCGGCTGTTCTCCGCCGTCCTCGTTAGAGCCCACGGCGTCGTAAAAGAATTTCATGGATTGCACAAGCCGCTCGTCGTGGATTTCCTTGTAAAGCTGGACTGCAAGCTGCCTGCTTACTGCAGAATTCCTCTTGAACGATTGGATTGCATTTTTCCTCAAGCTTTCGCTTGCGTTTTGGTTGCAAGCCACATCGGACGGCAAGTATATCAAATCATTCTTGCCCGCTTGGTATGCCGACTGCACTGCGACGAGCTTCGTCTTCCTCATTCCAATGAAGCCGATTTCGTTGAGGAACTGCGTGTTGAATGAAAAGTTGCGTATCCTCGTCGCGTAAATGTCCGACTGTCCCCATCCGCTTACGTCTATTTTGGTCGTAGTCGGATACCCTAGCGCCAACATCATGCTCTTGACGTCGTTGGAAAAAGATTTGCATGCCGTAGTCCACGTGGGCGCGCCGTTGGTGACCGTTCCATCCGCCTCGAAAAGCCCCCGCAGGAATGCGGAGTATACTTTCTTGTCGTTCGCGTAGAGAATTGAGTCCGGAATGTGCGGCGTGTAACCCTTGCCAGTTCCGCCGTCATCGTGCGGTTTTTTTGCAAAACCGCACGCTTCCCACCATATTACTAGCGGAACGTTGTGGACTGCCACTTCGATATATCCCGTTTGCTGTGAAACATGCGCGTCCAAGTTGAAAAGTTTTTTAACCAATTCGGCCAAGTGGGCGACCACGTCTTGGTCTTCTTGCGAAACGCAGAAGCGCAGGCCTTTGCTATGCAAGCTTCCGTCGCCCATGAAATAGCCGACGAGTTCTGCAAGTTCTGGCGTGACGTTTCTCGGAACTTTTGCTTCCGAATTTCCTGCCCAATAATATTCGCCGAGCGGCGGCAGCGCAACCGCCTTGGGGTCGCCTATGATTGTGTTGAGTGCGAGGGGCACCACGTCGCCTTTTTCGACTTCCGCAAACTTTTTCCAAACGAGCTTGCCGGATTGCTTGTCTACAACTTTTATCTTGTGCTTCAGCGTTCCCTGTATTTCATAGCCCGCCGAAGTCTTGATTTTTCGCGTCGCTTCAACCCCGTTGATAAAGAATTTTGTCGCGCGTTTGTTGCCTTCATCTGTTGAAACTGCGAAATCAACGTCCTGCCACCTGTCGCCGTTTGCGTTTCCAAGTGTGGATAGCCTTACCAGCCCTCTATCAGTGGAAACTAGGGAATCGCCAACAAGACAGCCCGTGGGCGCGAGTACCGAAATCTGCGAGTTGCGGAACCCGTTTTTCTTTCCGCTTTCCAACGCCGCATCCCACGCTTCCCTCGCCTCGCGCAAGACGTTTTGGTCCACGTTTTCCTCTGGAATCGAGTATGCAGCGTCGCGGTGCATGGAAATCACATTCAAAAACGGCTTTTCGTTTGCCGCATAACCGCCGAATGCACCGAGCTTTTTGGCGATGAGCGTGGAAACGTAATACGCGTGGCCGCTCAGCAACGCCGTTATCGCTGCAGCGAAATTCCTTCCGTCGTCGCCGTCGTACGCCAAGCCTTCGCTCATCAGCAGCGCGCCGAGGTTGGCGTAGCCTATGCCTAACGGCCGGAATTCGTGAGAATTGCGCGTAATCGCCTCGGT
>DATDSY010000077.1:0-3339 GCA_035291125.1 Candidatus Norongarragalinales archaeon | reverse complement strand
AGGCAACAAAACCGTCAGAGACCCGAAGAAAGTCGCGACTTCGTTCAAAAGGATTTTGCGCCGCGCCCGCCCTTCTGAAAAGGAAATCCAAACGCTGTTTCCCGCTTTTTGAAACGCTGGCTTATTTGCAGTCTTCAATGCGGCAGTAGGAGAAAAAGTGTTTCTTCGCGCGAGAGCCTTCCCACTCTATGTAGAAAGCCTTTTTGGTGGCTTCTTTTCCGGTTGGGGAAAGCATGCTGACGAACGAACTGTTTTGGGCTGCTGGCGTGCCGCTCGAATCGCTTATTTTCACGAGCGCGATTATCGAGGGAACGTCTTCGCTTCCGGGATTGTTGAAAGCGCACTGCCCTTCCACCCGCAGCCGGCCTTCCTGGGTTATCTCAGGTTTTACTGCCTTCGATCCAAACACTCCGAACCACTCTGGAGCGGAGTAATAGCGAGAGAACAAGTCGCAGGAAACTGTCCCTTGGGTTGAAGTGCGGAAGAAAACGAAGTAAGCGAGCGCTAGCACCACTATTCCCAAAAGCGCGTAGCGAATCAACGGGGTTTGCAGCGCCTTCGGCCCACCGCCGCCGGTTGCAACGCCTTTCGCCGTTCCAGTCAACATGCCGATTGTTTTTCCCAACAGCTCCATCCAGCCGGAGGGGGTTTTCATTTTGTTTACGGTTTCGCCCGCCGCTTCTCCGAAACCTTTCGGCCTTGCAGGCATGGCTTCGATTCCCTGCGGGTTGCCGAGAACCGCGTCAATGTCTATCTTGAAAGAGTCGTTGGCTACGTCTACCCAAACTTGGTAGGATGGAACGTAGTATTTCGTCGCGGCTGAAACGGACACTACTTCTTTCTTGAGCCCGGCGTGCGCCGCCACTTTTGTCGCTGCTACGTCGTTCAACTCGCTTTTGGAAATCGCGGTGGGCAAGACTTCGGCCTGCGCTCCAGGCTCGGTCTGCGTCGTTTTCTTCGTAGGCCTTTCCAGGAGATATGGAATGTAGTCGTTCAACTCTCCGGAGTAAGCGTTAAGAGCGGTTTTTCCCGTGGGCGAAGACTCGCCTGCGATAACGTCGAAACTGAAAAACCAGTACGGCGTATAAACGAGCTTGACGTCGGAAACGTCGTACTGCTTCCACCCGCGCTCCAAAACCGCCTTTTGCACTATGCCTAGCGCGGCTTCTGGCGTGACCACGGTTTTGAAGGACTGCGCGTCGAGAATCATTTTAGACCGAAGTTTATTTCGGCGAGGCGGTTTTTAACGGTTTTCCGGAAGCGGGAAGAAAACCAAATAGGGAAAGAAAAAGCTTTTTGAAAAAATAGGGGAAAAGAGAAAACTCGTTTAGTGTTTTCTCTTTACGATCTTGACGTTGTGCGGCGTCAGGAGAATCTTGTCCTCGTCGATGCGCGCGATGTCGCCGTTTATTTCTACAGCGAATCCCTTCAATCGCGATACCACGTCCTTGAGCTTTTGCGGGTTGCGCGCGATTGGCGCGATGTTCAGCAAAACGAGATTCCTGCCCTTCAGCTCTTCCTCCACGATGGAAACGTCCGTTTCACGCTGCAGCGCAATCGGCTTTACGTAAAAGTCTGCTTCCTTGTGGAGAACATCAACTTCCTCCGCCTCTGCGGCGGTCATAAACTCATCGAGATTCATGTCCCGCTTTATTCCCAAAGCTTTGGTAAGCCCGTCGAAAACGCCCATTTTTTTCACCTTCAATTTGCAAAGTCAAAAGAACTTTTTTATAGTTAAAGAAAATAACGGCTAGCTTTTTAAAAGCCTTTGCTTCCACAAACGCCGAGTAAAAAACCTTTCCCCGCCGCACCTTAACCCAACAGCAAAACAAATAAATGCCGCCGAAAGGCAATTATCTACAGACTTACGGCATACCGGTGGGTTTATGGTGGATTTCGCCGAAATACTCGAGGAAGGCAACTCGGTTTTCAAGGACAAGGGAGCGCTAAGCCCCCACTACGTTCCGGAATCCCTGTTGTACCGCGACGAGGAAATCAAAAAGATAATGATCTGCCTTGCACCAGCGCTCAAGGGGCAGAAGGCGAAAAACCTTTTCGTCTACGGGAAGACCGGCACGGGAAAAACCGTTTCCACAAAACACGTTTTGGACAAGCTATTGCAGCAGGGCAACCCCCGAGTTTTCGGCCTGTACATGAACTGCCGCGTTTACGACTCACGCTATAAAATCCTCCAAAAAACAATCACCGAATTCCACCCGGACATCGCCAAAACAGGCTATTCCTTCGCGGTTTTATACGAAAAGTTTCTCGACTGGCTGGAGGAAAACGGAAAGCACGTCGTACTGCTTTTGGACGAAATCGACCTCGTGAAAGATTTGGACCAAATGATTTACACGCTCACGCGGGTCAACGACGACTTGCGGGAGGGAAGCCTCACGCTCGTCGGCGTGAGCAACAAAGTCGGGTTTACGAAAAAGCTCGACACTCGCACGCGCTCGTCGTTGTGCGAGGAAGAACTGGTTTTCCAGTCTTACAACGCCAACCAGCTTTCCGGCATTCTAAAGCAAAGGGCGGAAAAATCTTTTCACGACGGCATAGTCGACGATTCTGCGATAAACATCGCAGCCGCAATCGCGGCTGCTGACAACGGCGACGCTCGCTACGCGCTCATGCTGCTGGTTCGCGCAGGAGAACTGGCGGAACGAAGCAAACTGCAAAAAATCACGGACAAGCAAGTCGAGGAAAGCAGGAAGGCGGCAGAGGAAGACAAGGCTTTCGAAATAATCTCTTCGCTTCCAGAACACCAGCAGTTCGTGATGTACGGGCTGGCGAAGCTCGGCAGCGACAACAAATACAAGCGGTTGGTGGAAGACGGCGGGGACAAGCTTTACTTCAGCGGTGAAGTTTACGAGGCGTACGTCGAGTGCACGAGGAAATTCGGACGAGAACCGAGAACTTCACGCTGGTATAGGGAGTATTTGCACGAGCTTGACATGCTCGGATTGATTTCTACTGTTCAAAGCGGAAAGGGCATTCGCGGGCAGACTACGCTCATCCGCTCTTCTTACGAGCCCGCGCGAATCAAGAAAAGCATTGAGAAAACGTTTTCCGGCGAATAGCAAACAAGGGCGTTTTGGCTTCTATTGCAAAAAACGCCTTTTTCGTTTCTGCAAAAAGCTTAAACGATAGGCAATGGTTTTTAATTGAGCAAGGATTTTGGAAAAGGTTTTGGGAAATGTCTTCAGACTCGAAAGCACTGTACGAATTCAGGAAGCAACTGGAAGCGCTGAAAAAGTTTCAAGGACGTGGCACGGAGTTGATCAGCGTTTACATTACCCCCGGGTACAACATTTCAGAAATCGTTGGAAAGCTCAAGGA
>DATDSY010000076.1:0-2151 GCA_035291125.1 Candidatus Norongarragalinales archaeon | reverse complement strand
CCAGCTCGTGCGGAAAGTGATTTACTTCCAGCTCGAGCTTTCGAAAGAAAAAGTCAGGGACCGCTACGACGAAAAGAAAGTCGAAAAATTCAGGCTCCTCGCACGTCATTTTCTCGCCCAGCTAAAGGACGGCCTTCTCACTGAAGTAGAACAGCAGCAGGTAAGCAAGCAGCTGAAAGCCATTTTTCCAAGGTTTCACACGCCCAAAGCGGCGAGAAAAAACCTTTCGAAAGAAAAACAAGCGCCTGAAGATTCAGGGCGCTAGAACGGCTTTTTCCCAAGGTGCGTCAGGACGCATGTGCTAAACGAAATTTTTTAATCACCGCGAGCGCGGGTTTTCATCCGGCGGGCTTGAGGGGCAAACCGGTTTTCAGGGAAACGAACCCGGCTGCAGATTCTTCTTCTGCCGCGTCCCACGCTTCGTTTTGCGTGTCAATGCGCTTGCCGTCGTTAAATCGAATTATGAAATACCCTTCAGGCGTGCCCAGACCGCGCGCTTCCAACGACGCGAATTCATTCCACGAATAATGCCGCGTGGAAAACGAGAACGAATCGTAGTAGTCGACCCCGCTGTCGGTTATCGAGACGCGGTGGAGCAAGCCGTCGAAAAGAAATGGAATGCAAAGCAGCAACAAAACAACGCTCACCAGCAGGTAGGCTTTCATGGTGTCGAAACCCGCGTGCACCGAAGAGTAAAACTCCCAAAATCCTTTTCCGAATGCTGCCGAAGCGGCAAAGCGCATTACCGCCCCTGCCGAAACTATCGCAAAGAAAAACGCCGGAACGAACAGTTCGGCAGAAGGAATGCTGTAATACACCGCGCCGGGCGGCTTGGGAAACAACGCCGTTTTCACTGCGACCAAGGCAAGATAATAAACCGCACACAGCACGAAAACGGTGGGAATCGCCGCGGCGTCTACCCAAAATGCGAGTTTGGATTTGCCTCCGAATTTTTTCAGCACTGCCTCGTTGGGCTTGCGCGCTGGAAAAGCATTTCTGGCCCAAGCAAGAAACGCCGCCACTACCGCGATTACGAACGCGTAAGCCAATGCGTCTTGCAAGATTAAAGCCATTGAACCAATCCGAAAGAATTTTTTCCAAATCCAAATGACTCGCGAGTGCGGCTCGTGAGGATTTCCAAAACCACTACGAAATCTCGGTATTTAAACGGCCTGCCCCTTCGCCATTCAACGTTTTGCAATCTGTTTAAATTCCGTTGCCCGCTTGGTATTTGATTGACACAAAAGTGCTAGCCATGGATTTTTCAACCCAAGCGATAGACTTTCACAGGAAACTCAAGGGAAAAATCGAAGTGAAATCGAAAGTAAAGCTAGACTCCATCGAAACGTTGGGTTTAGCGTACACTCCCGGCGTTGCCAAACCCGTGGAAGAAATAGCGAAAAACCCGGATTTAGTCCGCGAGTACACCATGAAAGGAAACTGCGTTGCCGTCGTTACCGACGGTTCGGCCGTCCTCGGCTTGGGAAACGTCGGCGCTGAAGCCGCCATTCCGGTGATGGAAGGAAAAGCCCTGCTGTTCAAGGAACTCGCCGGCATAGACGCGTTTCCCATTTGCATCAAAACCCAAAACGCGAAGGAAATCGAAAGCATCGTGCGCAACATTGCTCCCGTCTTCGGCGCAATCAACCTCGAAGACATTTCCGCCCCAAGATGCTTCGAAATCGAAAGCAACCTCGAAGACGTTGGCATTCCCGTAATGCACGACGACCAGCACGGCACGGCAATAGTCGTCTCGGCGGCCTTGAAAAACGCGTGCAAAGTCGTTGGCAAGGATTTTGAAGACTTAAATGTGGTTGTAAGCGGCAGCGGTGCTGCGGGAATCGCAATCGCGCGAATGCTCTTGTGCATTGGCTATGAAAAAGATTGCGCGCGCGTTCAAAATTTGGTTCTTTCAGACTCGCGAGGGATAGTGTCTCAGGAAAGGAGCGACCTCAACCTGCACAAAGCATCAATTGCCAAGCTCACGAACCACAAGAAAATCAACGGCTCTTTGGAAAAAGCTTTGGCCGGCGCAGACGTTTTCATCGGCGTGAGCGCGCCGGGAATAGTCACGAAGCAAATGATCGGAAGCATGAAATCCGACGCAATCGTTTTCGCGATGGCCAACCCCACGCCCGAAATAATGCCTGG
>DATDSY010000075.1:0-2276 GCA_035291125.1 Candidatus Norongarragalinales archaeon | reverse complement strand
CAAAATCGCGGTTGCGCACGAGCACGCAGGAAAGAAGTTCGAAACCCCGTCTTCGGAATTCGAATACTTGGGCGAGTGGAAGCCTGTTTACAAAACCCTGCCAGGCTTCGAAGAGCTTTCGCGCGAAGAATGGCGCGAGGTAGTGAGCGAAAGCAAGGAAAAAGGCTTGAAAGCTTTGCCCAAAAACGCTTTCGAATACATCAAGTTCGTTGAAGGGGAATTGAAAATCTCCACCAAAACGGTTTCGCTTGGCCCTGCGAGGGAAGAAACGATTTTCGTGACGCATTAGTGGTGCAAAAAAAATGGATTTCATTCACGCTGGAAAAGTGAAAAACGTTTTCGCCGTAAGCGACAGCGAACTCGAATTCGAATTCTCGAACAGGGTTTCGGTATTCGACAAAATAATCCCTTCGGACATTCCCTTCAAAGGCGAGACGCTCTGCCGCACGAGCGCGTACTGGTTCAAGATTTGCAGCAACGCAGGAATTAAAACCCACTTTCTCTCCATGCCTTCGCCCAACAAAATGCGCGTCAAGCGCGTGGAAGTAATCCGCGACAACGCGAGAATCAACACGCAAACGCGCAATTACTTGATTCCGCTCGAGGTCATCGTGCGCTATTACGCGTACGGCTCGCTGTACGACAGGATTTTGGACGGGAAAGTGAAGCCCGAGCAATTGGGCTTTCCGTCAGGCCACAAGATTGCCAAAGGGGAAACGCTTCCCTCGCCTTTCTTCGAGGTCACCACAAAGCTGGAAAAGACCGACAGGCCGCTGGAGAAGGAAGAAGCAGTAAAAATCGCAGGGCTCACGCCGCAAGAGTATAAGGAACTCGAGGAAACCACGCTGAAAATCGACGAGCAAATCAACCCGCGCGTGAAACAACGCGGGCTCGTTCACGTTGACGGCAAGAAGGAATTCGCTTTCGACAAAGACCGCGCGCTCATGGTGGTCGACACGTTCGGCACTGCCGACGAAGACAGGTTTTGGGACTTGGTCGAATTCGAAAAAGGCAATTACGTCGAGAAAAGCAAGGAATTCGTGAGAAAACACTACAGGGACACGGGCTATCACTCGGCGTTGTACGCGGCAAGAAAGCAAGGCAAGCCCGAACCAGACATTCCGCCCCTCCCGCAGGAAATGATCGACAAGACGAGCAAGACTTACGTTGAATTGTTCGAACAGCTTACTGGCGAAAAGTTCAGGTGAGAAATGCTAAGGGTGGTTGAAGTGAAAAACAAGGTTTACATTCTCATGGGCTCGAAGAGCGACCTCGCACATGCGGAGAAGGTTGCGGAAACGCTCAAGGAATTCGGAGTGGAGTGTGAAATGCGCGTTGCATCAGCGCACCGCACGCCCGCGAAAGTAATGAAAATCGTTGGCGAAGTGGAAAACGAAGCGGTCGTTTTAGTCGGAGTAGTAGGGTTGAGCAACGCGTTGAGCGGAATGCTCGCAGGAATATCCACTTTGCCGGTAATCACGCTTCCCACCACGCCGGAAGACGTGATGGCTTCGCTGCGCATGCCTCCGGGAGTAGCGCATGCCACGGTTCTCGACCCGAAGAACGCCGCACTCATGGCTATAAAGATTCTCGCGCTTCAAGACCCTGCGTTGAAAAAGAAGGTGCGCGATTTCCTGCAATCTCAGCAGGACAGGATTGAAAAATCCGATGCAGAAGTAAGAAAGCGTTAGAGCAAGAAATACACTTAGCGTAAAGAGTTGAAAAACATGCCAGCAGCACTTATTTCCGTTTTCGACAAGATTGGCGTAGTCCATTTCGCCAAAGGCTTGCACGAACTCGGATTTGAAATAATCTCCAGCGGCGGAACCGCGCGCACGCTCAAGGAAAACAAGATTCCCGTAACCGAAGTCGGCGAGTATACGGGCTTTCCTGAAATGCTCGACGGACGCGTTAAAACCCTGCATCCGAAGATTCACGGCGGCATTTTGTACAAGCGCGGCGTCAAAGAACACGAAGACAAAGTTCGCGAGCACGGCATCAAGCCGATCGACCTCGTGGTCGTCAACCTCTACCCGTTCGAGCAGACTGTTGCAAAGAAAGGCGTTTCTTTCGAGGAAATCATCGAAAACATCGACATCGGCGGGCCTTCGCTAGTGCGCGGGGCTGCCAAGAATTTCGAACACGTGGGCGTAATCGTCGACCCCGGAGATTACGAAAGCGTTTTGCAAGAGTTGAAGGAAAAGCACAAGCTTTCGCACCACACGCGCTCGCAGCTCATGCGAAAGGCGTTCGAGCATACGGCGGCGTACGACGCT
>DATDSY010000074.1:0-4771 GCA_035291125.1 Candidatus Norongarragalinales archaeon | reverse complement strand
GCGCATAGCACCCCACTTTCCTCAGCGTTCCCTTCGGCGCCTCGTAATCGTAGCGGAAAACTTCCCTTGCAGAGAAAAGTTTCGTGAACCCGCACTCTTCATGCAGCTCGCGCTTCAACCCCTGCAGTTCGCTTTCGCCCTTTTCCAGCTTTCCTTTGGGCAGGCGCCAGTACGCTTTCGCAAGAGAAATCCATTTCCCCTTTTCAAAGTCGAATTTCATGTCGCGTTTTTTCAAAAGAACGATTTTGCCTTGGAAGAAAACAATTGCCTGCACTTGCTTTAGCGTTTTCATTTCACTTCACTTCTCGGCAAGAACGATGATGTTACCGCGGCCTTTCTTGAATTTCTTGACCAGCCCCTTTTCCTCGAGGAAATCCAATTCAATCGAAACTTTCGCTTCCGAGAAAGGCAAAAGCTTTCTCAATTCTTTTTGGTTCATTCTCCCGTCGCTCTTGCGCAGCTCTTCCATGATTTTCTGCTGCAAGTCGGTAAGGCCCGAGTAAGTTGCCGGTTTGGCCGCCGGAACGCGAGAGGCTGTTTTATGCAGGTGATTATTCTGCCTTGAAACGTCTTTGCGCAGTTTGGTGAATTCGCCGAGAGTCTTGCGCAACTCGCGGTGGAAGAAGAATAACGCTCCTGCAACGATTGCGAATAGAGCCGCGTAAACCAGCCCCCAGTCGAACGGGGCTGCAGCAGTTTGTTGTGCCGGCGGAGCGGTGGCGTTGTTTCCGCCGTTTTCCAGCCCGCTTTCTTCGGAAACGTTGGGGAATGTTAATGGTGGCGATTCAAAGCCCAAGACGATCATGTCGACGTTGAAAATCCCTTCGGAAACAACCGATGCCGTTTCAGACACGCTTTTGTTTCCAGCTGTCGCAGTCAGCTTGAAAAACCCTTTCGGCACTTCGAAAAAGAAAGAGCCGTTTTGAGCTACGAACGTTTGCACTGGCGTGGTGTTGATTTGCACTATGGCTTGCACTGGCTGCAAGTGCGAGTCAAAAACCGTTCCCTTCAGCGTGGCGGCGAAAGCCCCTTGCGCCAGCAAAAGCACTGCAGCTAAAAGCAAAAATTTGTTCACGCTATTGTTATCCGCGCCTTCTTTTTTTAACCATGCCTAAACCTTCAACCCCCAGCTTGAACGTGCGGTTGAATAAAGCGTCGTAAAGCTTCAAACGCCGAACGGGGGCCGGAAAAGCTTTTTTTCACCCAGCGTAAAGCTTCCGGCTGAAAGAATCTTTAAATACTCCCCGAAGTTCAAGTGATTCTGCAGTTTGCGTTTGCGTGCATTTGCGCGCGTGGATTGCGGGTAAAAAACTTTCGCGTTCGCGCGGGGTGGTTTGGACATGGTTGGAAATGATTTTTCGAGAGTTTTGCTGTTGGGTTTCTCGGTCTTGGGGCTTCTGCCTATGGCGGCTTACGCCGAATCGGCGCTGGAGCCGGCCGTATCGTTTGCAAGCGACTTGGTGCCTGGCGTTTCAGCGACCGGCTCGCTTTCGGCCGACGCGGCTTCGTCAAAAGATATAGTTAGTGTTTTCGTTTGTAACGGAAGGAAGTTCGGCAGTCCGCGCGCCGCTAAGATGGCGGGTTTCGACGTGAGCAAATGCGTTAAACCCAAGCCGGTTCTCGCCGGGGCCAGAAAAATTTTGGTCGGTTCCAACTCTGGACCGGGAAGTTTGAGCAAGCCGAGGTACTGCACTATGGAGTACGCTCCTGTTTCTTGCTCGAACGGAGTGACTTACTCTAACAAGTGCTTCGCGAGGCTGGCTGGTCAGGATGACTGCGACCGGATCGTCGTAAGCTCAGCCGCAATTGCGGCTGCAACTCCCCAAGTTTCCTCTTCCGGCTCAGTGGCAATAGACGCTTCGACCAACTCGCTTGTCAAGGCGCAGTGGGCCAAGCAAATCTCTGCAGTAAAAGCCCTTCACGTGAAGTTTAAGGTAAAGACTGACGAGGCGGAAAACGAAATCAAAGTCGAGTTGAAGAACAAGTGCAAGCGCCCCCAGATTTCGGCAGAAGCTTATTACGACTGCTTGAAGAGCGAGATAAAGCCGAGCTCAAAGGCCTACTGGCATTTTGGCTTTGCTGCGCTTGTTGAAAAGTCGCAAGTGCTTTTGAAGTCTGGAGTTCCCCAGTCTGAGATAGACGCGTTCGTTTCGCTGGTCAAGGAAAAGGCCTTGGCTTTCGAAACTGCTACGACTGTCGAGGAAAAGCGCAAGCTCGTGAACGAGGTTACCGACGCGTGGAAGGAATTCCGCAAGAAGGCTTACGCTTGGATGGTGCAAACTAGGATTGACGCGGTAGCAAAGAAAGTGCAAATCGTTTTGCCCGAACTCAAGGAAATGAGCGTAAAGCTCAAGGCGAACGGCAAAAGCACCGTCCGCTTGGACAACGCTATCGTGCGCCTAGAGGAAAACCTCAAGGTGATGACTTCGGTTGACGCTACGGTGACTCTGCGCCAAAAGTGGGTTGCAGCAAGCCAGAGCGTGTTCATAATCAACCGAGCCAACCGCCTGATCAACGCGATAGTCAACGGTAATGCAGCGGAAGACATAACGTTGCCCACCGTGAGCGTGCCAGCTGAAGTTGAAATCGCCGAGGAAGCTTCCGAACAAGTTTCGGCCGAAGTTGCTGCTGCGACTCCCCTCATTTCAGTAAGCGAGTCGGACGAGACTGAAGTCGAAGTGGAAATCGAGGTTGAAAACGAAGATTCAACTCCCACGCCGGTTGCGGCCGCAACTGCTTCTTGAAAAGCGGGGCCGCAACCCCCTCTTTCTTTTTTTATTTTTTAATTTCTTTTCTCTCGAAGTTTTTTCTTTACTTGTTGGCGTGGCTTATCAAGTCCATGACGCTGACGGACTGGTTGAGCTCTTCATACTCGCGGATGCCCCCGACGTCGATCCAATAGTCGTCGAAAACGAATCCCTTTAGTTTTCTTTCCTTCACCAGCTTTGGCAAAACATCGAACGAAATCCCGCCTTTTCGCGGAAAGTAATCAAAAACGCGCTTGTCGAAAACGTAAATCGCCGCGTTCACCAAATGCTCTATTATCGGCTTTTCCTTGAATTCAACGACTTCAAACTTGTCGTTAATCGCCGCAGTCCCGTACTGGAACGGCGTTCCCATGCGCTTGAGCCCTATCGTCGCAAGGGGCTTGTTCTTCATGTGGAAGTCGACGAGCCTGCGGTAATCCAAATTCGTGAGGTGGTCTCCCATTTCCACTAGAAAATGCTCTTCTCCCTTCAAGAGATTCTCGGCGTTCTTGATGCTTCCTGCATCCCCCAGCTCTTCCTCTTCTATGCTGTACTGGATTTTTACCCCGAATTTCTTTCCATCGCCAAAATAATCCACTATCTGCTCGTGCAAGTGCCCCACGGCGAGAATGATGTCCGTAAAGCCTTCGCTCTTGAAGTGCTGGATGGTGTATTCGAGAATGGGCTTTCTTCCGAGCATGAGCATGGGCTTGGGAATCGTGTGCGTGTACGGCCTCAGCCTCGTTCCCTTTCCTCCGCAAACTATCAACGCTTTCATTGCAAATCCCCTCTCCGCTTGTTCCCTTTTGTTTCCATTACATTTCCGCAGTATAAATCCACGCTATATTGCTTTCTCGAATTTCGCCTGCATTTCGCTGTCGTGGTGCGCTTCGACGAAACGCACTGTCTTGCTGCTCGAGCGCATTACGATTGAGTGGGTGCGTATCTGTTTTGTGCTGAACTTTATTCCGTCCAGTAAAAACCCTTCGGTTACGCCCGTCGCCGCGAAAAGCACTTCGCCTTTCGCAAGTTCATCAATCGCGTGCTTCTTTCCTTCGGTCAAACCCATTTTCTCGCCGCGCTTGCGCTCTTCGTCGTTGCGGTATTTCAAACGCCCTTGAAAATCCCCGCCAAGGCATTTCATTCCCGCAGCGGAAATCACTCCTTCCGGCGCTCCCCCTATGCCTAGCAGCAAGTCGATTCCGTGTTCGGGCATTGCAGTTGCTAACGCTGCAGATACGTCGCCGTCGGTAATCAAGCGTATTTTCGCCCCCACGGCGCGCACTTTCTTCATCAACTCCAAATGCCGTTCCCGGTCCATCATTGCAACAGTGATTTCGCTTTTTTTCCTGCCCAGCGCTTCGGCGACGATGCGGATGTTTTCTTCGGGCGCGTAATCCAAATCGATTTTTCCTTTGGCTTCGGGCCCGCAGGCTATCTTGTCCATGTACGTGTCGGGAGCGTGCAACAGCGCGCCTTTCTTTCCTGCCGCGAGTACGCTCAGCGCGTTCGCCCAGCCTTTAGCAACGAGGTTCGTGCCTTCCAGCGGATCGACTGCCAAATCGAACTCGGCGCCTTTTCCGTTCCCGACTTGTTCTCCGATGTAAAGCATGGGCGCCTCGTCCCGTTCTCCTTCGCCTATGACGATGCGTCCTTTGAAGTCGATGTTGTTCAGCCGCGCGCGCATGTGTTCTGTTGCTGCCTTGTCTGCGGCGTGGTTATCGCCCGCGCCGATCCACCGTGCGCTTGCGATTGCGGCGTTTTCGGTCACGCGCACGAAATCCAGGGAAAGGTTTCTATCCATTCTTTTCGCCCTCCCACAAGTCGACGAATTCCTTGTAGTTTCGCGCAACCATTTCCACCGCCTGCTTGCGTGACAAGGTTTTTTCCTTGAATCCTTTTATCGCATCCCAAAACACTGTCCTTCCTACTGCAAAGCCTATGACGCCGGGGATTTTCGCGCCGACTTTCAGCCATTCGCGGACTTTATCCTTGTTCTCCCCCCTTCCGAGCGTGATTATTCC
>DATDSY010000073.1:0-2877 GCA_035291125.1 Candidatus Norongarragalinales archaeon | reverse complement strand
ACGTCATAGATGAACACAAGCCGAGCCACTTGGTTTTGAACATCCCTTTTGCGCATTTTAAAGTTTGAAGCCGTTAGTGCAGCGCTTTTTTCAGTGCCTCAAGGCCGAGGAACGCGCACTTGAGGCGCGCGGGGGTTATCGCCCCTCCCAACAGCTTCAAAACGTCTTTTTCTCCGGTTTTCAAAACGTCCGCCAGTTTCTTGCCCTCTATCGATTCCAACAGCATTGCGGCTGACGCCTGGCTTATGGCGCAGCCTTGCCCCTCGAAAGACGCTTTCACTACTTTACCGCCCTTGATTTTCAGGTAAACCGTGATTTCATCGCCGCACAAGGGGTTGTCCACGTGCGCATGTTTGTCGGCGCCGGGAATTTTGCTTTTGTTCGGCGGCAGTTCGTAATAGCGCAATACCGTTTCGGAATACATTTCCATTTCCCGTCACTTTACCCCGAAGATTCTTTCAGCGTCTTCCAGCGCATTCCCAAACCGTTCTATTTCCTCAAGCGTGTTGTAGGCGTAAAAGCTGGCCCGCGAGCTTGCTGCGAGGCCGAGCGTTTGGTGCAGTGGCATCGTACAGTGGTGGCCGGAGCGGATAGCGACAGAATGCTCGTTCATTACGCTTGCGATGTCGTGAGGGTGGATTTTGGCGTGCGTGAACGCGACCGTACCGACTTTTTCCTTCGTGTTTTCCGGTCCTAATATGCGAACGTGCTTGAATGCGTGCAGCATTTTGAGAGTTTCAAACGTGAGTTTCTCCCCGTGCTTTCGCACGTTCTGCAAGCCGAGCTTTTGCAAATAATTTATCGCCGCTTTCAACCCGACGGCGCCTTCGACGTTGGGCGTTCCAGCCTCAAACTTCCAAGGCACTTCATTCCATTCCGCGTTTTGCCGTTCCACGCGCCTTATCATGTCCCCGCCGCCCAAGAACGGAGGCACTTCCTCAAGCAGCTGTTTGCGCCCGTAAACCGCGCCTATTCCCATGGGCGCGAGCATCTTGTGCCCGGAAAAAACGTAGAAGTCGCAGCCTATTTTTTTAACGTCGGCTTGCAGGTGCGGCGCGGCTTGCGCGCCGTCGATTATGGTGTAGCAGCCTTTCTCTTTTGCAGCTGCGCATATGGCGCGCACGTCGTTTATAGTCCCTAAAACGTTAGAAGCGTGAGTCACGCTCACGACCTTGGTTTTTGCGGTAATGCGCTTTTCCCAATTTTCTTCGAGTTTGGTTCCGTCCGGAGAGAGTTCAATATAATCGAGTTCGATTCCCTTGCGTTGCTTGAGCAATAGCCACGGAACGATATTGGCGTGGTGTTCCATAGCGGAAATGAGCACGCGGTCTCCAGGTTTCAGGAACGCAGAAGCTAGGGAATTCGCTATCAGGTTCATGCCTTCGGTAGCGTTTTTCACGAAAACCATTTCACCGCTTTCTGCCCCGACAAACTGCGCGGCTGCAGCTCTGGACGATTCGTATTCTTCCGTAGCTTCTTCACTCAATTCGTAAATCCCGCGGTGGGGGTTGGCGTTTTTTTCCTCGTAGTATTCCATGATTGCGCGGAGTACCTGTACCGGTTTTTGCGTGGTCGCCGCGTTATCCAAATAAACGAGCGTCTTTCCTTTGGACGTTTTTTTCTTGAGGAACGGAAAGTCCTTGCGGACTTGCTGTGCGCTATACATTTTGCATTCTCTCCGAAAGAATTTCCCTCCATCCGCTTAAAGCGCTGTTGCTTTTTTCGAGCGCTTCCCCAACGAACCCCTCGACTATCGTTTGGGTGGCCTGCTTTTTAGAAAGGCCGCGCGTCTGCAAGTAAAATATTTTTTCCGAGTCTATCTGGTCTACTGTCGCGCCGTGCCTGCTTTGCACGTCGTTCGTATGAATCTCAAGGCTCGGCACGCTATTCGCCTTCGCCTTTTCGCTGAGCAGCAGCGCGTGGCCGTTTAGGAAGCAGTTCGTGCCGCGCGCTTGCTTGGCGATGTAAATCAATCCCCTGTACGTAGCTTGCGCTTCTCCCGCGAGCACTCCTTTGCTGAGGACGTTTCCGCTGGTGTTTGCCGTGGAGTGGTAGGAGTTGGTGGAAACGTCGAAACACTGTTTTTCCTTTCCGAAGTAGGCGTTGTAGTTTTCGGCGTGCGCGCCTTCGCCTTCTAGCGAAGAGTCTATTGTTGCCGACGTGGTTTTGGCGCCGAACAACGCACTATTCCAAATAAGCCGCGCGTTTTTGCGCAATGCCGCCTTTTTGGCGGTAAAAACAGCGCAATCGAACCCCGCGTTTTGCTCGTAGTCGAACGCAAGCGTTGAGCCTTCTCCACAGTAAACTTCGGTCGCTTCTGCAACTAGCGCGTCGTGCCCAGCCTGTTTTTGCACTATGCCTGCCTTGGCGTTTTTTCCTACGATGACGATGCCGTGCATTCCCGCAACCCCGCCTTGGGCGGCGCAGGTTATTTCCACGCTTCCCTCGCTTTCGTCCGGAAAGCGTATGAGAAACCCATTTTCGAGAAACCCGTTCTTCAACGCGAGCAGTTTATGCGCCCGCTCCCCCACTATTTTGCCGAACTTTTCCTTGAACAGCTCGAGGTCTTTCCCCTTAAGCTCAGCCAGCGTGCACGCTTGCACACCTCCTTTGGTTTTAAGCGAGACTTTCGTTTTCGCCTTCGCCCCGCCAGAGTATTTTCCAGGTTCGAAGTCGCCTTCGGCTGTGTAGTTGCGCTGGAGGGGAGAATCGGCGTGCGCAGGCCACTCGTTTTTCGAATAGTCTTTGTTTCCTTGAGCGCGCAATTGCGAAAGCCACTCTTGCATTTCAGCCCACCGCGCCGAGCCTGCTGAACTCTAGTTTCACGAGCCTGTTGAACTCCACGGCGTATTCGAACGGGATTTCCTTCAACACCTC
>DATDSY010000072.1:0-12250 GCA_035291125.1 Candidatus Norongarragalinales archaeon | reverse complement strand
TTGTTTCCCTTGTATTCCCCGAATTCCACAGCCATTTTTCAGCACCTCTAGTTTTCAAAGTTTCTTTTGTTTTCCAACAATCTTTTGTGCGAGCGAATCTAAATCCTTTTGCCCCGGCTCTTTCCGCATTTCCGTTTCCCTTGCGCCCACGTTCTTGAACAGCTGGTCCCAGCTCTTGCGCGGCAAAAGGTGAAAGTGGACGTGTTGTTTTGCGAGCTTGGTTTCCGGAACGAACGGCCTGTAATGCTGGCGCAAGTCCACTCCCCCGCAAGGCAGGTTTTTCAGCAAAAGCTTTTCCGTGTCGACGATGAGGTAGAAAACCGAGTGCAGCTCTTCCTTTGAAAAATCCCACAGCGCCTTGTGATGGGTTTTTGGGATGACGAGCGTGTGGCCTTCCACGATGGGAAAAGCATCTAGAATGGCGATGGCGTTTTTGTTTTCGCCGAGCTTTGCGCTGTGCGCCTTGCCTTCAACAATAGCGCAAAAAACGCATTCCATCTTACGCCCCACCGTTTTTCTTTCTTTGACGTTTCTTTCCGCAAAGTTTTCTTTGATTAAACTTTCTTTTGTGAAAAGAAAGTTTAGTGGACTCGGCGGGATTTGAACCCGCAGCCTCATGCATTCTTGGAATTTTTCTTTGCAAAAGAAAAATTCTTGCCATGCATGCGATCTGCCGTTGATCTACGAGCCCGTTCGGTAAATAGTTCTGTGGCTAGTCTTTTAAATCGCTTTTCGAGGAGCGGGCGTTCAGGCTGACGCGGGGGAGATGAAGACTACCGTGTCTCCGCGGAGCAGAACCGTGCCCAGTTTGCGTTTGAGCTCGCCGTTCTTGAGTTCTTCGGCGTTATCCAACACAATGTTCATGTGGATGTCGAAGCTCGCCAAAACTCCTCGGACTTCAACTTCACCCTTGAGTTTTACGAGCACGTTGTTGTTCAAAGCGTTGTTTAACACGTCGAAAGGACGCTTTTCAGCCAAAAGACCCACCTCTGTTTAAAAAAAACTATTAATGCAATGCGCATTTGTTTTTAACCGTTTTGCTGAATGCGCTGGCGCAAGATTATTTTTTTCCGAAAAGGTTTTTGAAAAATCCGACGATTCCCGCGAGAAAGCCCCGTTTTTCCT
The DNA here is from genome assembly GCA_035291125.1 of Candidatus Norongarragalinales archaeon. Lineage (GTDB taxonomy): Archaea > Micrarchaeota > Micrarchaeia > Norongarragalinales > Norongarragalinaceae > UBA10210. The sequence goes on along the minus strand of DATDSY010000072.1, from coordinate 11,125 downwards.
CGGGGGCTTGCATTTGCTCGCCGGTTATTTGCGTTGCCAGGCTCCTGAGCGAGCGCGTGAACTTGCTCGAGGGCGCGTTGAGCGCTACTGGTTTTTGTATTGCAGATGCCCTGCGCACTTCCACGTCTTCGGGCAGAACTCCCAGGTTTTTGAGCTTGAGGATGGTTTCAAGCTCGCGGGGCTTGATTTCGTTCTTGTCTCCCAAGACCATGTTTAAGACGAAGCCGTTGATTTTCACGTTGTTTTTCTCTGCGAGAATCTGCACTTTCAGAGCGTCGGCAAGGGAAATCGGTTCGGGCGTGATAACGAGAATCATTTCTTTCGCCGACGTTATGGCCGCGAGCGCGTCTTCGCCCAAGCCCGGCGGGCAGTCTATCAAAACGTAGTCGTAAATTTCTTCCAGGCGCTTTACTGCTTTCTTGAGGATGGCGTAGTTCAGGTTTTCGCTTTCAGCCGAAATGCTTGAAGGAACGTATTTCAGGCCGGCTGGCCCTTCGTAAACAGCTTCGGTAATGACGTTTTCCTCGCGAAGCACGTTGTTGAGCGAAATGGGCGTCTTGTCCACGCCTATCATCAAGCCCACGTTGGCCATCTGCACGTCGGCGTCGACGATTACTACCTTCTTTCCCGTTTGCGCCAGGAGCAATCCGAGGTTTAGCGTGATTGTGCTCTTGCCCACGCCGCCTTTCCCGGATGCGAAAACCAAGCTAGTCATTGTGTTGAAAGCCCTCCCATCTTGTATTTCTTGAGCAGGTCTTCCCTGCTTTCGTTTTGCTCTTGAGGCTGTTGCGAAACGACCTCGCGTTCGAAGAGCGGAGAGAATTCCTTGACGCTGACCCCTTCCAGCTGTTTTTGGTCTGGCACGTAAATCATTTTTTCGTTGACCGCCAAAACCAATTCAACTTGCTCCGGCGTCAATTCCACGACGTCCATCGTCCCGATCGCGGCAGCGGCGGCGTTCAAAACGCGCTGGAACGCCTGTGCTCCTTGCAATTCCTTTCCATGCCTGAAATACTCGTAAGCGCAGCCGACGATTTTTCCAGAGTCCAGCAAAACCGTGCCTTCCTCGAAACCGCCTGCTCCTTTAATGCACAGCGCTACGTACCCGCTGAAGTTTTTCTTTTGCAGCTGCACCAGCGCCTTGAGAAAATCGATGCTGCCAGCGTCCGCGTTTTTGCTCAGCATTTTGCCGCTGGGAAGGCTGACCATGAAATTCACTCCCTCAAGTCGATTACCACGTCTGCCGTGTTGCGCAAGGCGGTTGAAAAGTCGGGCTCGAGCCCGACGACTATGGTTTCCTTGCCGTGTTCCTTAGCTTTTGCCAACAGCGGCTTGAAGTCGCTGTCGCGCGAAACTACCGCAATCGTCTCGATGCTGTCGTTGAAAATCGCTTCGGTAGCCTCGACCGCCAGCGCAACGTCGACGTCGCTCGGCACGATTGTAACGTCGAAGCCTTGGTTAGTGACGGCTTCGATGAGCTTGTCGGACGCGTACTGGTCGAGGAGCACCCTAGCAATTTTGATTCTCCCGTATTTCGAAAGTTTTTTCTTAACCTTGTCCAAATCCACGCCCAATTCCTTGCGCAGGATGTTTGGGCCGTCGACGAAACACGCGATGTTTTTCTTGTGTTCCTTGTTCAGCGCTTCCTTCATTTTGTCCAGAAAACTAGCCATGAGCAAACACCTTCGGTTTTTCAAGCCTTCCCGGCTTTAGTGATTTTCTTGAAGTTTTCGTATATCGTTAGCTCCACTTCCTTTAAAGGCATTTTCCTTAATTCCGCCAGCCTACCGTAAGAAACCACGACGTTGGAAGGCTCGTTCCGGTCAGGAGTGTTGAGCCCGTAAGGGGAATCGGTTTCCAAAAGCATCCTGTCCAGCGGCGTGTTCCTGAAAATTTTCTTTTGCTCCTTGCTTTTGATGGTGGGAACGCTCACGTACATTCCGCAGTCTAATGCTTTGGTCAAAAGCTTGGGCTCGAGCCAGAAATGCAGAATGCGGGGCATGGTGTACGAGCAAACGATGTCGATTACCTGCGCTTCGGCGTCGCGCGTGTGCATTACCACTGGCTTTCCAAGCTTTTGCGCTAACTCTAATTGCGCGACGAACGCCTTTTCCTGCGCCTTGTGCTGCGCAGGGTCTTTGAAGTGGTGGAAGTCCATGCCGATTTCACCGATGGCGATTGCTTGGTGCGCATTTTGCTCGATGAACGCCAGTTCTTTTTCCAAGTCGGCGTGCGGCACGTCGTGCGGGCTCAAGCCTATCGCAGCGCGCAACGATTTGCCATGCAACGCAGTTTGCTCCAGCGCTTTCTTATTGCCCTCGATGTTGAAGCCCGTGTTCACCGCAAGCACGTTTTTTTCGAGCATTCGCTCGACTATCCTGACGATGCCTTTGGCGAAAGCAGGGTGGTTCAAATGGCAGTGGAAATCGATGAACATGCCTTTTTCACTCGTTTTAAAAACTTGTCGAACTAAATACTTGAGTCTGTTTATATTTGCTTTTTGGAAGAGGGTGGTTTCAAACATGGCTGGAGAAGTTATTTACGGTCAAATGGGCGACTTGAAGCTCGGGCGTTTCGTTGTCATCGAAGGGGAGCCGTGCAAAATCGTCAGCATGGACAAGAGCAAGCCGGGAAAGCACGGGGCAGCGAAAGTCAACGTAGTAGCAATGTCTTTGCTCAGCGGAAACAAGAAGACGCTCATGAAGTCCAGCGACGCCGACGTCGAGATTCCCGTCGTCACAAGAAAGAGAGCCCAGATCGTAAGCGCGGTCGGAACCAGCGCGCAGTTGATGGATTCAGAAACTTTTGAAGTGTTCGAAGTTCCCATTCCCGAGGAAATGCAGAGCGAAGTTGAAGTCGGGAAGGAAATTCAGTACATGGACGTCATGGGCAGAAGGCTCTTGCTGAAAGTCAGCGGGGAAAGCTAAACCCTTCTCCTTTGCTAATTGGATGGTCCCCCGTGCTCGTTTCACCCTATTCGAGGCATGCGCTGCCTTTTGCACTTGCAAGAAGCGCTGGGGGGTCTTTGTTCCCGAAAACTCTTTTAAACCCCCTAAGGCATTAGAGTAGATGCCCTTACGCGCTAGGGGCGGGTTTCGTTTTTGTCATTGCGAGAAGCCTTTAGGCTGATTGCGGTAGATAGCGAAGGCAACAGCCAGCCGCTGTTGCAAACAAGGTGAGTTTAGGGTGGAAGAGGAAATACAACATTTCCAGGACTATTTTTCTACTTCACTCAAGCAGCAGCTTTACGACTTGATCGGCTCTTACCCCCAAAAGAAAAGCTTGGACTTAGATTTGACTGCTTTTTCTCGCTACAACCTTGATTTGGCGCAGGCAATCGCGGAAAAGCCGGACCACTACGCTAAGGCGGCGGAAGAAGCTTTGCGCAAGGGAGTGGAGAGCTTCGGAATAATGCCCGAAGGCTTCAAGCCTCGAGTTCGTTTTTACAATTTGCCGGAAAAAGAAGTTTTAGTCCAGTATTTGGGCGCGGAGCATTTGAACAAGCTCGTGCAAGTTCAGGGCGTGGTAAATCTCATTACCGACATCCGGCCGAAGATTCAAGTGGCGCTGTGGGAGTGCGCGTATTGCGAGCGCACTACGAAAAACTATCCAGACAACGCCGGGCTGAAGCCTCCAACCTTGTGCGGGCACTGCGGAAAGAAAGAATTCATTTTGCTAGAGGCGACGAGCGATTTTGTGAATACGCAGTATGCGCAGCTGCAGGATTTGCTCGAGCGAGTTCAAGGGTCTTCCACTCCCGCGCACGTCGACTTGTGGTTCGAAGACGATTTGACGAACATAGTACAGCCTGGAGAGACGATTACGGTGACCGGCGTGCTGCGGCTTATGCCGCGCATGGAAAAAGGCAAGGGCAAGAGCGCGATTTACGGAAAGGCTTTCGACGTCGTTTTCGTGAAGAAAGAGGAAAAGGAATTCGAGGAAATAGAGATTTCCAAGGAAGAAGAGCAGAAGATAATCGAGTTTTCGAAGAACCCGCGAATCAGGGAGCTGATTCGCGACAGCATTGCGCCCAGCATTTACGGGCATTTCGAAGTCAAGCAATCGATTGCAATGCAGCTGTTCGGAGGAACTCCCGACAAGGTGCTGCCTGACGGGAACAAAGTGCGCAGCGACATCCACGTTTTGCTCATCGGAGACCCTGGTGTCGCTAAATCGCAGTTGCTGAAGTTTACGGAAAATCTAGCGCCAAAATGCATTTACGTAGCAGGACGGGGAGCGTCTGGCGTAGGGCTTACTGCTTCCGCCGAGAAGGACAAGGCGGGCGAAGGGTGGGTTTTGAAGGCCGGGGCGCTCGTGCTTGCGAGCGGGGGCTTGGTTGCAATCGACGAGTTCGACAAGATGCAGGAAGAAGACCGCGCCAATATCCACGAGGCGTTGGAACAGCAGCAAATCAGCATTGCTAAAGCCGGAATCGTAACGCGCTTCAAGGCGAAAACTTCGGTGCTTGCGGCGGCGAACCCGAAGTTCGGGCGTTTCGACCCTAACACTCCCATTGCAGAACAGTTCGACATTCCCGTTACCCTTCTCTCCCGCTTTGATTTGATTTTCACTATACGCGATATAATTGACGAAGGGCAGGATAGACGGATGGCTACGCACATTCTCGGCGGTTTGAAGTACGCCGGCGAGCGAAAGGCTGGCGTTAAAGTTCAAGAAGAGCAAAAGCCTTCGGGCTTGATTTCAACCGATTTGCTGAGGAAATACATCGCTTACGCGCGAAGGAGCGTTTTCCCGCAGTTGACTCCAGATGCGACGGAGAGAATAAAGGATTTTTACGTGCAATTGCGCGCGTTGGGCGCCAAGACGCAGACTTTCCCCGTGACACCGAGGGATTTAGAGGGTTTGGTGCGCCTTGCCGAGGCGTCGGCTAAAATGAGGCTGAGCACGCAGGTGGACTTGCAGGACGCGGAGTATGCGATTGCGCTGAAAGATTTTGTTTTGAACTTGGTTTTCGTCGACAAGGCGACCGGAAAAATAGATGCTGACGTGATTCTTACCGGCACGTCGAAAGCCAAGCGCGACAAGATTTTCACCATACTAAACATAGTGCGAGAAATGCAGCGGGAGTTCGACCTGGTGGAGACGCACGAAGTGCTCAAGAAGGCGGTCGAGCACGGTTTGAACGAGCAGGAGACCGTGAAGATAATCGACGAGCTGAAAACCAAGGGTGAACTGTATTCACCGAAGTCAGGTTTCGTGAAAACTCCTTCGAAAGAATACGGCTGAAGGCGATTAGCTCGTTTTTTAAGCAGTCTTGCCTTGATATTTTCCTGAATTCTCGCGGCAGTGCGGGAATGCGAAAACTTTTTTCGGGTGGTTGTTTTGAAGAAACTTTTGTTTTTGGTTTTGTTTGCCGTTGCAGTTGCAGGGTGTTTGGACGGGTCTTCCACGCCGACTGCGACGCCTCAAGCAAGCGCCACGGTGCAAGCTTCGCCTTTATCATCTCCATTGCCTTCGCCGGAAGCGACTGCGACGCCTTCCCCGACCGTAGTGATAGACGTTCCTTCACCGTCGCCGGAAGCAACTAATTACTCGAAGGAAGAACTGGTTTCTGCGTACTTGAAGGCAGTGGACTCTCGCAATTTCGAAAAGGCGTATTCCCTGGTTTCACGCGATTTCAAGGAAGAAGACCCTGACGCGCGTACGCTCGCGAAGTTCAAATCGAGGATGGAGAAGGATTATGCTTACGGGCTGAACTTCACCGGCGTGGAAGTTGCAAAGGAAAACGACCGGGAGGTTTTGGTTAAAATCACGAAAGGCGGCTCGACGGTCCAGCAAAAATATGGCTTCATAGTGGTTTTCGAAAGCGGCTTTTGGAAGCTGCGCATTCCATATCCGACTCCAGGGCTGTATTACAACGCCAACGTTTCGTTCTTGATGCGTTCGAGCGAAATTGCACGGCTGCTGGAGCTCGCGGCGAACGACTATTTCTCGACGCTCGATTCGAAGTTCAAGAGCGAGCCAATTGAACTGGATTTGTTCGACAAGGCCAACTTCGTTTACTACGCTTCGGGGATTGCGCGCCTCAAGCGCAGCGACGGGCTGATGCGCGATTCGAAGTTCGAACTGACCTTCGGGCCGAGCTACACTGTGGGCGGGCTTTCAAACTTCGCGGACTTGCTTCCAGACCGGAAATTGTACTTCGAATACCAGGACGGAATCAAGGCTCAGGGCGGGCACGGCGGGTTTTTCTGCTACTACAACACCACCAAACTCATCCTGAAAGTAAAGCTCGACTTGAATTTCGCCGACATGTTCTCTTACGAAGACAACATTTTCAAGCCCGTGGTTTCGGGGTTGAACAAAATCTGCCCGACTTGAAAACTTGAAAGTGCTGGCGCCGAATGGAATTCAAGAAAGTGCATCTGCTCCTGCTCGCGTGCTTTTTCGCAGCGCTTGCGGGAGGGCTGTACGTGGGCGCGCATTTCATCGCTCAAAAGCTTTCGATAGTGGAAGACTCGTCGAGCGTCGAGAACGTCGGATTTTTCTTCCTTTACATTTTATTCGCCACGGCAATGATGCTCGTTTTGCTGCGGTATTACCGCGGGAGCAAGCTGTTTTTCCTTGCCGAGCTTTTGCTGGAATTCTCGGCAATGCAAATCCTGCTTTCCCTGTTCCTCTCAGACCTCTACTCAGGAGCAATAGCGCTTGCGCTGGTTTTCATGAGGGTTTTCGAAAAGCGGCTGAAGCAGCCGCTGCTTTTGATAGCGACTGTAATCGTGGGCGCGCTGCTCGGAAGTTCGTTCGACCTGGTTCCAGCGCTTGCCTTGAGCTTTCTTCTCGCCGCTTACGATTACTACGCGGTGTTCAAGTCCAAGCACATGGTGACGCTTGCCAAGGAACTGCAAAAGCGCGAGGCGGCATTCGCAATCGAGATTTCTGTTCCCTCTGCGCAGGGCAAAGCCGGCTCTCCGCAGGCGCGCGGCAAAAACCCGGAAAAACCATCTTCGAGGGGAGAAAGCATTTTGCTTGGGACCGGCGATTTCGTCATTCCCATAATGCTCTGCGTTTCCGTGCTCAAGCTGAGCGTTTTTGCGGCTCTCGTGACGGCGTTGGGCGCTTTCGTCGGATTGAGCGCCTTGCTTTTCGCAATGCAGAAAACGCGCGGCTACTACCCGGCGCTTCCGCCCATCGTTTTGTTTTCGACATTGTTTTACGCCCTGACTCTGCTGCTTTAATTTTTTGCTAGCTCGCGCATATTATATAAACTTCACCGGGCAAAATAGTATTTCAAAGAGTGGTTTTACGATATGGAATCTTACGAAGTTTTGCTCGAGCGCGTGAAGCTTAAGCACGCAGTAAAAACCAGTTCGGGCGAGCGTTTCGAAACGCCGGTTTTCGTCATCAACCTGGCGGGAAGCAAGACTTACATCAAGAATTTCGAGGACGTGGCCGAGAAACTGCGGAGAAGCAAGGAAGTTTTGGCGAAGTTTCTGTTCAAAGAATTGGCTACGCCGGGAGTGATTTCCGGCCAAGAGCTCATACTACAGGCGAAAGTGCAATTCAGGCTTTTGCAGGAAAAACTCCAGAGTTTCGTAGAGCGGATGGTTTTGTGCAAGGAGTGCGGAAAGCCCGACACTCACTTGGAACACCACGGGAGAAACGTGGATTTCGTTGTCTGCGAGGCGTGCGGCGCGAAAAGGCCGGTGTTGTACTGAAACTAGCGTTTTTGAATTATAGTTTATGGGGTGTTGTTGTTTGCCGTATTTCAAAGACCATTCGAGGCGTGCGTCTTCAGCACAGCCGAATTTCGACGAGCGCTTGCGAATGCCGCGCAAGGGGGAAATATTCGGCGTCGTGACCGCGCTGCAGGGCGGAGCGAGAATGCTCGTACAGTGCGAGGACGCGAAGGAACGGATGTGCCGCGTTCCCGGAAGCATCAAGCGCCACGTGTGGGTGAAAGACGGGGATATCGTCTTGATAGAGCCTTGGAGCGTGCAGGGAGACGAGAAGGCTGACATCACATACCGCTATACGCGGTTGCAGGTAGAGAAGCTGCGCCAGCGCGGAATCCTCAAGATGCAAATCTGAGTTTTTCCAGCTATTTTCGCTTTAGTTTTAAACACGCTTTCGCTAATTCTATTTATGGCTTTACGGATGGGGAAGCGGAAGCAGCCCACGCGGGAGGCAAAGCAAATCAAATTCGCTTTGAAGATTACCGACAGGGTTTTGGACGACCAGACTACGCACACGCTCGCCAACCTCATGAACGCGAAGGAATTCAGGAACATCGATTACGCCGTTTCGCAAGGCAAGGAAGCAGTGGTGTTCAAGGCTACTTGCCACGACGGTTCCATCGTGGCGGTGAAAGTGTTCAAGTTCGAGACGACCGCGTTCCGCAAGATGGTTCCTTACATCGAAGGCGATCCGCGATTCAACGTGGACGCGGTAAAACATTCCAAGCGCGCGTTGGTGAAAGTTTGGGCGCGCAAGGAATACGCCAACCTCAGCGCCTGCTTTCAAAAGAACGTCAGCGTTCCCCGCCCTCTAGTTTTCAAGGAAAACGTCATCGTCATGGAGTTCATCGGGGTTGAAGGAAAGCCTTGCGCCTTGCTGCAGGAGGTAGTCGTGCAAAACCCGGAAAAAGTTTTCAAGCAATTGCTCGGGGAAATGCGGAAAATGCATTCTGCGGGCATAGTGCACGGCGACTTGAGCCCTTACAACGTCATGCTCCTGCAAACGCAGAACGAAGACGGCTCGTACGCGGAAAAGGCGTTCATAATCGATTTGGCGCAGGGCGTTTCGCTCAAGCATCCGAAGGCGCTGGAGTTTTTGGAGCGGGACGTGGCGAACATCGTGCATTTCTTTTCTAGGCTGGACGTGGAAAGCAAGCTGTGCAACGAGAAAAAAGCTTTGGAGTTCGTGTTGAAAGGCTGAACGTTCCGGTTTTAAATTCGCCTGCTGAATGATTTTGCTGGCAAAGGTGGTTTCGCATGTCTTCGGGAATAGTGGACAAGAGCATTGATTTGGACGAGTTGCTGAAGCGGGAATCGGAGAAAGGCGGGCAGGACGCTTCAATGCGCCAACGGCTTTCCGACGCTTACGCCTTGCTTTTCAACTCCCTGCAAGACTTGAGGGATTTGAAGGCGAAAGGCGATTTCGGCGCTTTGCGGCAGGCGAAGAAGGAAGTTTACGATTCCGCAATGAAATGCAAGATTGCCGCCGACGAATTGAAAGAGTTTCTCGATTTCCTGGGAGAAGCGGGCGCGGCGGAAAAGCCCAAGCAAGACGGGGAAAAGCGAAGGCGCTACCAACGCTGAGCGGGAGGGGTTGAACTTGATTGCTTTGAATTTCAAGGCTTACGCCGAATCCGCGTGCGAAAACGGGCTGGGCTTGATAAAGGCGGCAGAAGCGGTTTCGAAAAAAACCAGCAAGAAAATAATCTTGTGTCCCGCTTTCACGCAATTGCATTACGCCTCGAAATACTCTTCCTCGAACCTGTGGTTTTTCGCCCAGCATGCGGACGCCAACGATTATGGGACTTTCACCGGCAATATTACCCTGGAGGAAATCAAGAGCCAAGGCTGCGGCGGAACGCTGTTGAACCACACTGAAAAGAAAGTTTCTTTCGAACACGCCCGGACGGTCGTAGAAAAATCGAAGAAACTCGGCTTGAAGACCATGGTGTGCGCCGATACGCCTGAGAAAGGGGTTTTGTTTGCGGAACTCCGGCCTTGGGCCGTTGCAGTGGAAATCCCGGAGCTTATTGCGACGGGCATAAGCATTTCTCGCGTGAGGCCCGAAGCGGTTGAAAACGCAGTGGAGAAAATAAAGTCAGTCGACAGCAGAATACTGGTTTTTGCGGGCGCTGGAGTCGCGAACGCCGAGGATTACGCGAAAGCACTCGAGCTGGGTGCGGACGGAGTGCTGCTTTCAAGCCGGTTCGTTTTGGCGAAAAACCCGCGCGAGTGGCTTCAAACGCTTGCGGACGTCAAAATTTGAGTTTATTGCGTTAAGTTTTTAACTTTTCGCCATTCCGTTATTTAACTTTTCTCGTTCTACTTACGCTTGGCGTTAGTTTTTTCGCTTTAGCATCTCCTATCGGATTCGGAAACCCGCCGGTTGCTGGAAAAACGTGGACTTAGTGCAGGCACTACTGGGATTAGCCGTATTCTATTTCATCGTTTTTTTCGGCGGTGGGATGCTTGAAAACGAGACGCTCTTGCTTTTCGTACTGGGAATAGGGCTTTACTACTGGATTTCTATTCAATAGTACTGCGTTGCTACATTTTTTCCGGCACACTTATGCCCAAGAGCGAAAGCCCGCTTTCTATCGCGTTTAGGGTCGCCGCGACAATGGCAAGGCGCTTTTGCCTTTCTGCGCCTTCGCTTTGCACTACCGGGCATTTCTCGTAGAATTCGCTGAACGCCGCCGAAAGCTTTAGCAAATAGTCGCAAAGAGCGTGCGGCTCGAAGTTTTCCGACACGCGCCTAACAACGTCCGGATAAAGCGAAAGCAGGAAAGAAACCTTCCTTTCCGCATCGTCGAATTGCGCGCCCTTGGGAACGGCTTTAGCCTTCTCCCCTGCCTTGCGCAAAATGTTTTTCGCCAGAACTGCAGTGTATTGCACGTACGCGCCCGTATCGCCTTGGAATGAAACGGCTTTCTTGGGGTCGAAAAGAATGTTTTTTTCCGGCGTGATTCTCAAAATCTCGAATTTGAGAGACCCGATGCCTACCGTTTTTGCAATTTCCGTTTTATCTTTTTTAGTGTAGTCCATCGTCTTTGATACCCTATGCGTACTCAATTCGTGAGCATGATAGCCGATGGCTTCTAACTCGTGTTGTGCTGCGTTTACGACTTCGTTTATCACGTCCTCAAGAAAAACGACTCTTCCCGCTCGAGATGATAGTTTTCCTTCAGGCAATGAAATCAGCCCGAAACCAATGTGCTTGTAGTCCTTCGCGTAACTCCTCCCCAAAAGCTGCAGAGTCTTAATTATCTGCCTGAAGTGCAGGTTTTGTTCTGAAGCGGTGAGGATGACGCTCTGGTCGAACGAAAACTTCTCGTGCTTGAACGCGGCCAACGCCAAATCGCGCGTGGAGTAAAGCGTGGTGCCGTTTGAACGCAAAACAACGAAATTCGGCATTGCAGGCTCAAGCT
>DATDSY010000071.1:0-4631 GCA_035291125.1 Candidatus Norongarragalinales archaeon | reverse complement strand
CGATCTTCTTTACATTTATACTTTTCACGTAACCACCTCTGTCTTTCGACAGCAGATTTCTTTCTCTCTTTTTTCCTATACTCTCCTATGAAGGATATTCGCCCGCCACAACCCGACGATAAGCTATACCGCGGATTGAACGCGAGTTAAGCTATATCCAAAACTCTCTTTTTAAACCTTTCCAAAATTCGCTACCTGTCGTAAAAACCTTCGGAAAGAAACGACGGTTTTTAAACTTCACTACCGGTAAGGCGGATGCTTCCCCCGGCATAACAACCTAAGCGGCAGCATTCAAAGCTACCCGCCAAGACGATAGTATATAGTAAAGCAGGCACTTAAACCCCCCATACACCCTCCTTCCGACCTAGTTGTTACTACCGACAAGTTTATAAATATCAAAAACAGGAGTAATACAGCAAAAAGGGGAGGAAAATGCAGGTTAAAACAGGCCTACAAGGCTTGAAGGGGTTTGCAGGCAAGAGCGACAGCTCCGAGCGCGAGTGGACTTATTCTCCCGTATGGTTGCCCGTGCAGACCGAAGGAAGGGGGGTCATGAAGGTTTCCACTAGGCAGGAGTACATGAACCAGGAGCTCGGGAATTGGCGTTTGATTCAAGTTTCTCGCGTCGCGGCCATAGTTCTCGGCGTTGCCGCGCTGTACGCCCTAAGCTGGAGCGTGCTCGTTTCTGCCGCGTTGGCTTTGCTGGCCGGCTGGAGCTGGGGCGTTTACGCGCGCAAGACGTTCTTCTTCGAGAAAGTCAACAGGAACCGCGAGATTCTTGAGGGAACTTGAGGTTTTGCTAAAAAAGTGAGGAAAAATGACTGCTGAAGTAGGTGCAAGGGAAATACAGCAAATCGGCGCTAGCACCGGCACTGCCGCAGGCCAGCCTGGCAGGTCTTTCCTGCCGCTGTACGTAAAACCCGGCGCACCCCCGTTCATCAGGCAGCACAAGCGTTACACGTATTTGGACGAGTACGTGGGGTACGAGAAAGACCGTTACAAAAACATGGTGAAAGCCGTATTCTGCTTCGCGTTCGGCATACTCACGCTTCAGGCGTTTCCGCCCGGAGCTTTGCTCATGATAGCTTTGGCAGCGCGCTTTCAGGACATAGCGTGGATGGACGGATTCATTACCAGGACCTTCGGAAAGTACAGGTCGATAGTATTGGTGGACTAAAATGCAACAGGAAATCGTGTATTTCATCGGAGAGAAAAACGCGTGGACCGCAGTCGCAGCGAAAGCGCTCGACTACGGCGAACTCGCGACTTGCAAGTGTGGTGTGAAACATGGCTGAAGAATTCGAGCCCCACGAACCGGGCATAGCAATGCAAATCGTAAGCCTCATGGAAGACGCGGGGCTTGTTAACATAGCCAACGGAGGGTGGACGTTCGAACAGGCGATGTTCGGCATCAGCTTCATCCTGCCCGACAACATCATTTGGGCAATAGTATTCGCAAGCATCGCCTACTCGGCGATGGTATTGCACTGGATTTGAGGGAGTTGAAGAAAAAATGGCAGTATCGTTGAGGGAATTCACGGCGCCTGCGCGCGCGAAGCAAAGCGCGCCCGAGTTTAACGCAGCCGCTGCACCCAACTTGTACGTGCCAATGCAATCCAACCAGCAATTCGGCGACGGAACTCCAGTCAATTCGCTCATGGTGAAAACCAGGGGCGAAATCATAAAAGACTGGTTCGGGGAAAAGTGGAAGGAAGGGTCGCTGGGAACGGTGTACAAAGCGTGGCTTTACTGCGTGGTCTCGCTGATCGCGGTAGTATTCTTCTACGGAATCAACCTGTGGATTGCCGCTTTCTTCGCTTACTTGACCGGATACTTCTGGAGCCAGCTTTTGCTGAACTACGCTTGGAGCGTAGAGTGGTTCAAAGGAAAAGCTTGCATTTCAACGAAATAAGGGTGAATGAAAAATGGCTGAAGAACAACTTAAGGAAAACGTCCTCGGAATGCCCGTAGCAGCGCCTTTGCAAACCCCGCCTCCGGGGCAGGTAGGCGTTTACGGCACCGTAGCAGAAGCAAAACGCCCTCTGCTCGTAATGGGAACGCGTTACGCCTACATGATGGACCACTTGCCGGAATACAAGAAGTTCATCCGCTTTCGCGTCTACACCGTCCTCTCGCTAATCGCGGGAATATGGCTTTTGTTCAACCAAACCGTACTCGCCCTGCCGGCATTCTTCCTTGCCACTTATTACTACCAACTCACGAAAATGCAGAGGATGAGGACGGTCGAAAACAAGAGGACCGTAATGATTGGACATTAAAGATCCTCCCAGTTTCCGGGTCCAGCAACGCGGCTGCGCTATTCAAAAAACGCGCCGCTTGCTCCCGGGCTTGTTTTTACTCTCCAAAAGCCCACGAAAAGGTTTATAAAATCTTTTCCACGAATTTTATTCAGGCACGCTTTTCTCGCGTTCCCTAATTCTCGGATAAGCCAACAGGATGCTAGCGTATTGCATTTAAGTTGGTCCAGGAGGCGTGTTTGGAAAATGGCAAAATTCGTTTTCGTAACCGGCGGAGTGCTAAGCTCTCTCGGCAAAGGCATCCTGTCCTCCTCAATCTCCCGCATCCTCAAATCGCGGGGAGTAAACGCTAATTGCATGAAAATCGACGTTTACCTGAACTGCGACGCTGGCACGCTCAACCCCTTCGAACACGGGGAAGTGTTCGTCACGCAAGACGGGTTCGAATGCGATTTGGACGTGGGCAATTACGAACGCTTTCTCAACATTTTCGCCCGCAAGGAACAGAACCTTATGATGGGCCAGGTTTACAAGGCGGTCATAGAGAAAGAACGCAAGGGCGAATTCCTGGGAAAAACGCTTCAAATGATTCCCCACGTTACGAACGAAGTAAAGCACCGCATTCGCGCGACCGCCAAGGCAACGGGCGCCGAGGTTTTGGTTGTTGAAATAGGGGGAACGGTCGGAGATATCGAAAGCGAAGTAGTGCTCGAAGCAATACGCCAAATGCGCTTTAACGGCGACGAAGTCGTGTTCATACACCTGGCATTAGTGCCCACTATTACTACCGGCGAGCAGAAGACCAAACCGCTGCAGCATTCCGTGAAAATGCTGCTCGCGTCCGGAATCCAGCCGGACGCCGTTGTTGCGAGAAGCGAAAAACACTTGAACAAAGAAGCGAGGGCGAAAATAGCCATGTTCTGCAACGTCGCTCCGGAAGCGGTTTTTTGTTCGCCTACGGTCGACAGCGTCTACAAGCTTCCGCTAGTGCTGGAAGAACAGGGAATAGAAAACCTCATTGCGGAAAAACTCTCGCTCAAAATGAAGGAAAGGGATTTGGGAGAGTGGAAAGAATTGCTCGACAAGAAACCGAAAACTGAAAGGACGATTGCGGTAGTCGGGAAATACGCGACCACGCGCGACACTTACATGAGCGTTTTCGAGGCTTTGCAGCACGCGGCGTTGAACAACGACGTGAAACTCGATGCAGTGCTCATCGATTCGGAGAAAGTCGAGGCTGGAACGCAAAAGCTCGACGATTTCGACGGGTTCGTCGTGCCGGGCGGGTTCGGCGAGCGCGGAGTGGAAGGCATAATCCAAACCGTCCAGCACGCGCGAGAAAGCGGCAAGCCTTACTTGGGATTGTGTTACGGGCTGCAATTGGCAATAATCGAAAGCGCCCGCAATGTTCTGGGCTGGAAGGACGCCCACACTACTGAAATCAACCCGGACACGAAGCACCCGGTGATTTGCCTGCTGCCCGAACAGCATGCGGTTGAAGAAAAAGGCGGGACGATGCGGCTGGGGGCGTACGAAGTCAAGGTAGAGAAAGGCACTCTGGCGTTCGAATGCTATAAGAGCGAAAAAATCTTGAAGCGCTTCCGCCACCGTTATGAAATCAACCCCGAACTCATTCCCGACTTGGAGAAGGCAGGGTGGGTTTTCTCGGGGCGCGACCCCAAGCGCGAGATAAGAAAAATCGGGGAACTTAAAGGGCACAAGTTTTTCGCCGGTTCGCAATACCACCCGGAATTCGATTCAAGGCTGGAGCAGCCCGAGCCCCTATTCGACGGATTCGTGAAAGCGCTGTTGAAAAAATAGCGCGGCTTGTGAAGAAAAAAAAGAAAGGCGCGCAAGCGCGCCCCGTTAAAATCTGCTTAGCGCACGCTTACGGACTGACCGGCGGAGTTTTTGGAAGTACACTGCTAGTCAAAGCCGAGAAATTCAGCATAAAGCTGATTATCCACGCCACTATCGATGCGATGATAAAAATCCCGAGGGCTTTTGCAGTGCTGACTGCATGCGCCTCGCGCAGCGCGACTATGTCCAGGTAAACGGTGTAGAGAACGAAGACGATGAACAGCAGGAGCCAAAGCAGCATCAGTATTGGAGAAACAAGCATAAACAGCACTGCCACGACCATCAGCATTATGAACCCCGTGAAAGACGCAGCGAATGCGAGCGAGAGCAGGTAAAACTGCGTTTTATACTCGCCCGTTCCTCCGAACACCTTGGCTGCGGCTAGGTACAAGATGTTTGAGAGGAAGCTTGCAATCACCAAGATTACGGCGATAGCGACGAACGCAACCACAAGTATCACCAGCCCGGCCGCGCCGAGCATGGGTCCGAGCATTGCGCCATACTGCCCCAACG
>DATDSY010000070.1:0-7536 GCA_035291125.1 Candidatus Norongarragalinales archaeon | reverse complement strand
CTCGATAGAGTTTTCAATAAACTTGGCTGAAAATTTTTTTATCACGCTAAGGTCGTTTCCTAGCGCGTTGGATAGGCTTTGTTCCTTGCATAGTTTTATGGCTGCAGTTTTAGGCTCTAACGTTGTAGTGATGAGGTACTTGACGACCACCGAATCAGAAGCTCCTTTTTGGATGAAAAAATCGTCTGTGGCGCCCATTGAGGGATAAAGCGTTTTCAATTAATAGGCGTTTCTAGTTTAGGCCCTTCAGTCGCAAACTTCGTTGGAATGACCTTGTACCGCTTAGATTCGAGAAAAGAAGTTATCTGGGGAACGTCTTTCTCCCACGCCAGCGCGATTACCCCGCCTCCGGGTCCGCACGCGCCCGTTCCCTTCGCCCCTATGCAACCGGCTTGGATGCAGTCCTTCACCGTGTTCATCATGCTTTCTGGAATCACGCCGCCGCGCGAAAGCAAACTGTTGTTGAGGACGAATAATTCCCCGAGTTTTTTCGCGTCGCCGTTTTCGTGCAACTGTTCGATTATTGCTTTTACGACGGGTTCGAAAGGCGTGATTATTTTCTGCCTTTCTTCTGGCGTAACCTCGTTTGGTTTTTTACCGACAGTAGTTTGTGAATAGAGTGTTACGAGTTCTGCAGTGGTCATTTCCTTCTCTCCCAATCCCCTCCTGTCGATGATGAGCAAAACCGTTCCCTCAGGCAGAACTAATTGCTGGTATTTGAAATCAAACTTGACACTCCCGTCTTGAGCCCACTCTTTCTTCATCACCAACGCAGAGCCGCTGGAAACGGTTTTCGCGTCTATTCCAGAAGGGTTAACGTGCATGACTTTGTCGAATTCTTGAATAGCGTTGAACATTTCTTCGCTGGACGGAGTGCGTCCGTCTATGGCGTAGAGGCATAGGGCGAAAGCCGCTGCGATGCTCGCGCTGTTGCCGCAGCCTTTCGGCATTTCACTGTACTTTCTATCGAACAAAACGCCTTTAGAAGGGTTCACAAAAGCGAATTCCGCCCCAAGCGCTTGACTCATTTTTTCATTTGTAGCTTCGTCAAAACCCCGCAACACGCTTTCCTTGATTTCGACTTTCTTTTCTTCGACAGTTTCGACAGTTACGTAATTCCTGACTTCCAACGGCGTTGCTATCGCGGTACCGCCGTGAACGACGGAATGCTCGCCAGCGATAATGATTTTCGTGGGCGCCGAAGCGGAAATGTTCAAGAAACCACTTTTAATTGCGAGTATATTATAAGTAGTTCGGCTAGTGTTTTTATTGGTGCGAGGTGCGTTTGCTTGCGAGTAGGCTTGGGTTTCATTAGGCAACGGGTTTTCGAGCACTTAGGGCTTTCGAAAGAAACTGGCGCAAGGCAGGACATAGATTCTTTCTTGCGCAGGCGAGGGGCTTACCCTCTTTCCCACGCCGGAGACAAAACCCGGATTCACGTGGCTTATTCTGGCGAAGGCTGGGGTTTGAATTCCACTCTCACGACAATGCTTTTGCAAGATTCCGAGCTTCAAGCAGCCGTCGAAATGCATGGACGAAGGGGACTGGCTGAATTCAAAAAGGTTTTGAACGACGCGATTATAGAGCGAGGTCGCAGGGGGTATGCGGAAGAGTGGGCTTCGTTGACGCAAGCGCAAGTGGATGAAGTTGTGAGTGCAGCTTCTGACCTTCCCAATTACGCCAATCAGATCAATGCGCGCAAGAGCCTTGAAATAGTGAAGCGCGCCTTGCGTGAATGGAATGTCTTCGAAAACGGTTTTTATACGATTGCCGACTTGGGAAGCGCAGGGGGTAACACGTCATTTGCAATACTGCAAGGCCTTTCCAAAGAGGAACGGAGTAAAGTGCGTTTTGTCGCGTTGGACACGATGTCGAAGGGACTTGACCGGTATCGCGAGCGTTTCGAGCAAGAAGGGCTTTCTTCTCAGCAAGTTTTGACTGTCAACGCCGATTTTCACGAGATTTCCAAGGAGAAAGAATTGAAGGACGTGGTTTTCCACCACGTGGTTTCCGGCGCAGCATTGCACCACGACCCAAATCCCGTGCAATACTTCAAAATGGTTTACAAGAAGATGGCGCCTGGCGCCTTCTTGAACACTTGGGACTGGTGCCATCCGGCATGGAGGGCTGAAAACTTGGTCGTTGCACCAAAAGATGCAATAGTTTCACCTGATGGACGGGCCTACCACCTGAGAAATAAGACTGTTGAAGCGCCAGAAAATCACGCGTTCATTTCCCAAGGGCGAATCCTGGGAGTTTCTGGCAACGCGCCGTCGGAAGTCCAGGCGGTTAGAGAAATTCTTGCGTACTGGCCGGGTTTGCTGAGAATTCCGAACGTGAAAGAAACTTTCGTCAGGGATTTGGATCGAGCCTTGAGGGAAGGCGAGCCTTTCAACTACCACGATTACGTTCACAAGTGGGTAGGTGAGACGCCGCGCAGCCCAAAGACCGGCGAAGTGCAGGAAGGTTACAACTGGTATTTGGAAGCACACCCGCATCCTGAAACCAGGATTCAAGATTTGACTACGGCTGGCTTTAGGAAAATCGACGCGAGGTTGATTTTGCCCAAAGGCTTGAAAACGAAATCCAAATCCCTGAGCCCCAATTCGCTGCTCACCCACTTTTTATTCCAAAAGCCAAAATTAATCTGAAGGTGTTTTTTTGTCTGCAACTGCTCAAAAGATTTTCGTCTGGGACGTTGACGGCGTCATTTTAGACTCGGCGAAGGAAACGCATGCGATGACCGTCGAGTCCCTAAAGCGCAACAAGCACTTGGTGGAAAAGGCGTTCGGAAAAAGCGTTAAGCCCTATTCCTTCCAGCAGTTTTACGAAGACAGGCCTTACGTCGATCGAGTGCACCATTACTTCGTGCATTCGGTTTCAAGGAGCCTCTCGAGAAAAACCGGTGCTCAGTTGTCGAACAAAGAACGCGAGACGGTTTACGAGGATTACAAAGAGCTGTTCGAACAGCTTTCGAAAACGTTTTACGAAGCAAGAAAGGAAATGCAGGCGAAAGACAAGGCAGGCTGGAACAGGCTCTCGCCAGTCTATCCGGGAATTCCAGAGGCGATGACCGAACTGAATGAAGCGGGCTTCAAGTTTGTGGTTGTTTCGAGCAAGGACAAGGCAACGATTTCAGAAGCGCTGAAGTACAACGGTTTGGACAAGTTTTTCAAGGACGGAGACATTCTCGACCAGACTTCCGGTAAAGACCGCAAGGAGCAAATGGCGAAACTGCTTTCGAAATACGGCCCAGATGCGGAATACGTGGTTTTGGACGACGTTCCGGAAAACCATGTTTTGAGCAAGCAAACTCTCGGGCACGCTAAAGCCCGCTTTTTCGGCGCCAAATGGGGTTACGGTGTAGGCTGGGGAAAGCACAAGTTCATAACCGTAATCAAAAATCCAAGGGAATTAGCCCGTGAGCTGCATTTGAAGGCGATTTTGAAAGAGCACGTTACGAGGCACAGGGGCGTAATTCACGTTCCTTTCCTCGGGCACTATATTTTGGGAGAGCGAGTCCTTCGCCAAAAGACGGTCGAGAAAAAACTGCCGCACGTCATCGCATATGTTTTGATAAAAGACAAGCACGGAAACATTTTCCTTCAAAAACGCGCTTCATCAAAGAAAGAATATCCCGACATGTATTCGATTTCCGCAAGCGGGCACGTGAAGCACTTGGAGGGGCTGGAAAAAGCGGCTGCGCGGGAGACTGAAGAGGAATTGGGCGTTAAAGTGAAAAACCTGCGGCCGTTGTGGAACAAGCCGGTTGCTCTGGATCCTAATCTCCCCCACAGGCTGTTTTTCCCCTTCACTGCCGATTATTCAGGGACTTTCAAGCCGAACGCAGAGGAAGTCAACGTGAAAGACACGCGTTTCTTCACCCCTGCCGAAGTCAAGGCGATTCTTGAATCGAAAAAAGCGACTCCTTCGCTGCAAAACTTTCTCAAGCTGA
Organism: Candidatus Norongarragalinales archaeon; assembly: GCA_035291125.1. GTDB lineage: Archaea > Micrarchaeota > Micrarchaeia > Norongarragalinales > Norongarragalinaceae > UBA10210. The sequence goes on along the minus strand of DATDSY010000070.1, from coordinate 3,581 downwards.
TCGAAGGCGCGAAAGGCAAGGAATTAAAGATTGCGGCATAATAGTCTTGTGTTTTCTTAAGGTGATTTTGATGGAAATTGCGACTGCAGAAGCGACGGCGAACATTGCGGTAGTGAAATACTGGGGAAAGCGGGACGAGAAGCTGATTCTCCCGATGAACGGCAGCCTAAGCTTTACGATGGACGACCAGCTGAAAACCCGCACTTCGGTATTGTTTTCAGGCGAGTTGGCGCAAGACGAGTTGTGGCTCAACGGAGCGAAAATGGACCTTTCGAACAAGGAAACTGCAGAGCGCATGCAACAGCTTGACGTAATCCGCGCAAAAGCGGGGACGAAAGCAAAGGCGAAAATAGTTTCCTACAACAGTTTTCCCACCGCAGCTGGCTTCGCGTCAAGCGCTGCCGGGCTGGCGGCTTTGGCTTGCGCGGCTTCCAAAGCAGCGGGATTGAATTTGAACGCGCAAGAACTTTCGATTCTCGCGCGCCTCGGCAGCGGCTCCGCCTGCAGAAGCGTTTTGGGCGGATTTGTCGAATGGAAGAAGGGCGAAAAGGCGGACGGCAGCGACAGCGTAGCAGTGCAAATCGCTTCGCATACTCACTGGCCGGAACTGCGGAACGTGATTGCGATTGTGGACGCGGGAAAAAAGAAGGTTTCCTCGCGCGCCGGAATGAAGCAGTCTCTTGCGACCAGCGTTTTGTACAAATCGCGCCACGAGTATTTGCCCAAGCTCATCGAAGACATGAAAAAAAGCGTGCTGGCGAAAGACTTCGCGAAATTCGGGGAAACGACCATGCGCGAAAGCTCGAACATGCACGCTGTCATGCTCGACACCTGGCCTCCGATAATGTACTTGAACGATTATTCCAAGCAAATAATTTACGGCGTGCACGATTACAATGCAGCGGTGGGAGAAATTGTAGCAGCTTACACTTTCGACGCGGGCCCCAACGCGCACGTTTACACGACGGAAAAGCAAGTGGATTCGGTCAAGAAAATGCTTTCGGAAATCGAGGGAGTCAACAAAATAATGGTGTGCAAAGTGGGTGCGGGACCAAAGTATTTGGATAATGGGCACTTGATTGCGGAAGATGGCTCGCCTTTGCAGGCGCGTTACGACGACTCGAAAAAGGATTTGGTTGTTGAGTGAAATGGTTACCTGCTCTGCTCCCGGAAAACTTGTTTGGCTCGGCGGCTATGCTGTAGTGTACAGGCCCAACGTTTCTTTCCTCACAGGCTTCGACAAGCGAGTTTACGCTTCGGCGAAGGAGAACTACAAAATCGTATTGCGCTCTCCGCAGTTCGGCTTCGAGGCTAGCGGGATTTTAGAGAACGGAAAGCTGGTTTTGAACGCAGCTTCGGAAAAGCTGAAGTACGTAATCACTACCGCCGAAGGTTGCTTGAATTACTTTGCTTGGAAAGGAATTGCCGTGAAAAACTTCGAGCTGGAGACGAAGAGCGACTCGGTTTATGGCGTTGAAGGCTCAAAGGCCGGATTGGGGTCGAGTGCGGCAGTGTGCGTTGCAGTTGCAGCTTCGCTGTTCGAACTGCACGGCTTGAGTGTTGAAGCGAACAAAGAGCAGATTCACAAGCTTTCCCAATGGGCGCACAGCACCGTTGCGGGAAAAGTGGGCAGCGGCATCGACGTTGCAGCTTCGGTATACGGAGCCTCTTCCTACGTGCGCTATTCCCCTGAAATTTTGAAAAACTCGTTCCCGCAGGTCGTGGAAATGAAGTGGGATTGTGAAATGCACTCCGTCTCCCTTCCTGCGCAGTTCAACGTCGCGGTCGCCGCGCTCGGGGACAGCGTTTCCACTAGCGAAATGGTGAAGAAAGTCGGCGCGTGGAAAGAAACAGACCGCGCGGGTTTCGATGAGCTCATGTCGCAGTATAACGCCTGCAACGTCGTGGCGATAGAGTTGCTGAAGAAGCTTTCTTCAGACTTTTCCGAAAAGAATCTTGCGGATTTCAAGAAAATGTTCAACTACTCGCAGTTTTTGAAGAAACAACTGGGCGTGAAAAGTGGCGCGCCCATAGAATCGGACGATTACACGAAACTGCGGGAGGAAAGCGTGGAGAACGGCGCTTTCGTATGCTGCCTTCCGGGCGCCGGAGGCGGAGACAGCATCGCCGCATTCTGCCTTTCACTTGATGAAAAGAAAAAGCTGGAGGCGTTCTGGGCTTCCAAGGGATATGCCGTTTTGGACTTGAGCGTAAGCAGTGAAGGCGTGCGCGTGGAAAAAGCTTAAGCCAAGTACGTCCTTCCGGTCGGGTCTTTGCTTAAAAGTTCTATCGACTTGATGAACCAAACCGGGTATTTGTCCTGGTTTTTCTTGATTTCCTGCAAAGCGTTCTTTGCCGGAAGAAACACGAGCTTTCCTTCCACTTCCTTTTCGTTCGGTTTTATCTTGCCGTCATAACGAGCTATGCTGACGAGGCAAAACTCGTTCTCGCAAGTCCCGTCCCCGTAATCCTTGTAATAGGAAAACCCGTCGAAGTGGACGAACGGAATGTGCTCTTCAATCCCGTACTCTTCCTTCAAGCAACGCCACATGGCTTCGTTCTTCGTTTCGTGGGAGAGAACGTGGCTGACCGGCGTGTCCAGCTTCCCTCCGCCCACCTTCCTGCCAGGCCGCTTGTGCAAAACGAATTCACCTTTCGAATTCAAGACAAGGATTGCGAACGCCAAATGCTTTACTCCCGGCGTGGAATGGGCGTCCCACCGCTGCACGAACTTTCCGTTCAATTTCCCTTTTTCGTCGGCCTCGAAAAGCAGTTGCGTGCCCTTGTGCTTGTCCTTGTACTCCAATGAAGAAGCATAATCGGTTATCGCCTTTCTCGCTATCTCACTCCACTTTATTTCCGGATGCTCGCGCATTTTCTTGAATGCGTCTTCCGGGACTGCAAAAGTAACGTTAGTCATGCTCTCACCTTAAATAAGGTGAATAAGTTAAACTTTAAAAAAGTTCCCTTTTTCGGTTTTGAAGTCAAGTGCTTGCGCAAAGTCCGACGAGAGATAATCATTAATTCTATTGCTTTCGAAATACTGTCATGAGCGATTCTCTAGCGGACGTAATCCGCAAGCATTCACTGAAAAACGCTTTGGACTACGGCAAGGCTGATGCGAAAAGCGTCGTGGGAAGGGTTGTTGCCGAACACCCAGACGCCAAGAGCGACATGCGCGCCACCATGCAGCTTATCGCTGCGGAAGTCGAGCGCGCAAACGCCTTGCCCAAGGAAGATTTGCAGAAAGAGCTTTCGCAATACGCTTTCGCGGAAAAGGTGGAGGCAAAAAAAGAACGCTGGGATTTGCCCGGCGTTGAGGAAGGGAAAGTTGTAACTCGCTTTCTCCCCGAACCCAACGGGTTCCTGCATTTGGGGCACGCGAAAGCCGCGTTCTTGAACGCAGAATTAGCAAGGCAATACGGCGGAAAGCTTTTGCTGCGTTTTGACGATACGAACCCCGAAAAGGAAAAGCAGGAGTTCGTCGAGGCGATAAAGGCGGATGCGGAATGGCTTGGGCTGCATTTCGACGGCAAGGAAACTTACGCTTCGGACTTGATTCACCAGTACTACGCTTTCGC
>DATDSY010000069.1:0-2055 GCA_035291125.1 Candidatus Norongarragalinales archaeon | reverse complement strand
CGCTCGACCGTAGACTGCTTTCTCCACGCTTGCAGCCGTTTTTTGTACGCTTCGGAACGCGTTTTGTAAGCTTTTTCAAAGCTGGCTTTGATGTACTTGAACGCACCCATTTCTCAAATCACCTGTTTTCCGGGCTCTTGCATTGGCGGGTGGCTAATGCCTTCGCCAACAAGCAAAAGTAATCCGACATGAACTGGCGTGTTAAAACCAGAGAAAATAACTTGCCTTTAAAGGTTTTTAAGAGTTTGGAAATCGAAGCGCGAGCAGGAGAACGCCGCAATATGCAGGGGGAGTAACTCAAGAAAGAAACTAGAGTCTGCGGGTCAGAGTTTTTCAAGGGCCTGCTTGGTCGTAATGATTGGAATTCCCCTGAATTCGCGCAGTTTGAGCAAGTGCTTGTCGCCGGAAACGATGAAGTCAGCGTCTGCCGCAAGCGCGCACTCCAACACCTTGTCATCTGCCGGATCTTCTTTTATGACAACGATCGCTTCTTTCGGTTTGACGAAAACAGCGATTGCCTCCAGTTTCTCAGCAACGGCGCGCTGGCCGGCAACGAAAGGGCGTATGCGCTCGTACGAAAGCACCCTCAAGAATTCGGAAAATAGCGCCGGCGAACTGAAAAGTACCGCTTTCCTTTCGACCACCGAGGAAAGCAGGCGGAACTCGTTACCGCGCCAAAGAAAGCCCGACACGAGCGTGTTCGTGTCGCAAACGATTTTCGTGGGCAATCACTTCACCCTTTCCGCGTTTGCTCGACCGCTTCCTGCACCAGGCTGCGGCGGTCATCCTCCGACACGAATCCGGCTTGCTTGAGTTTCCGCTCGCTTTGAATCACGAGCTTTTCAAGGTCTTTTTGAGAGAACTTTGGCAATGCTATTTTCTTGAACACGATAGTGTCACCGCTTCCGTACACGACGAACTCAGTGCCCGCTTCAGCCGCAACCGCAATCCTTACCGCGCTAGGCACGACGATCTGCCCTTTCGAAGACATGGTAACAACATCCGCCTTTCCCACCACACGACCACCTCGTACTAAAAGTAAGACGGACTTACTTAATAAGACTTTCAACTACCTTCAGGTGAGACCCTAGAAACAGGCTATAGTCAGAAGGTGCAGGGGAGCGATTTGAACTTTTTTAGTCCCGCGGTCGCGAAAGTCAAGACTTTCTTTTCTTCAACTGCCGCTGGATGACGTAAGCGGCTGCAAGCAAAACTACAACCACGCCCAGCGCAATCCAAAACTGGTTTTTGTACTGCAGCAGCGCTCCGCCCACCGAAGCGAGGATGAACGCGCGCGGCAGCGTGCCGATGAAAGTCATTGCCGTGAAATTTTTGAAGTCGTACTTCAAAATCCCGCTCGTGATGGAAAAAACTTTGAAGGGAACGAACGGAAGCAAACGCCCGATGAGAACGGCGTAAACCCCCCACTCGTGAAACTTTTTTTCCGCGCGCATCACCCGCTCGGGAGTGGCGAGAAAGTACGGCCCGAATTTATCAACAGCAGGCCTTCCTCCCTTGAAGCCAATGTAATAACCCAGCATCGCGCCGAGCGTAGAGCCGATTGTCCCCCAGAACGCCACTGTGAAAGGGTCGAAAAACAATCCTGCGGTTATGAGAATCAATTCGGAAGGCACGGGCAGGATTGAAGACTCGAGGAACATGGCGAAGGCAATGCCCATTCCACCGTACGCCACGACCACCGGCTTCAAGACGTCGAAAAAATACCCTTCGATTTGCGAAAGCAAGGAAAAGTCCAAAGCCATGAGCAAAAACCCCGTCTCTCAGCCTGCGGGCACGATTGCGGCTGCAGCCAATCCCGTCAAAATCATGTTCACGGCAATGCTCGCCAAAAGAAGCCCCATTATTCTCGAGAAAACTTCGCTTCCCGTTTCTCCCAGCAACGCCATTATTTTAGGCGCCAAAAGCAGGATTATGAAAGTCGTAATCATTACCAAGGCGGCAGCCATAGCCGTTATCGGCAATCCCACCGTGCTCACCAAAACGACCGAAGCGGTCAGCGCTCCCGGCCCCGTAATCAGCGGAACGCCTATGACC
>DATDSY010000068.1:0-6757 GCA_035291125.1 Candidatus Norongarragalinales archaeon | reverse complement strand
TTTTGAAAAGTGTTTTTAACTCTCGCAAGGCATATTTTATCCTCTCTGTTTTATTTCACGAGAAGATTGGGTTTAGCAAATGGCGCAAGCTGAGTTGAACATCGGAACCATCGGTCACGTCGACCACGGAAAAAGCACGCTAGTGCAAGCTTTGACCGGAAAATTTCCCGACACCCACTCCGAAGAGTTGAAGCGCGGGATTACAATCAAGCTCGGCTATTCCGAAACCGTTTTCTACAAATGCCCCTCGTGCCCAGAACCGCAGTGCTATTCCACGCAGGCTAAATGCCCGAATTGCGGGAAAGAGGGAAAAATCCTGCGAAAAGTCTCGTTCTTGGATTCGCCCGGGCACGAAACGCTCATGGCCACGGTAATCGCTGCGTCGAGCATAATGGACGGCGCGCTGTTTTTGATTGCAGCGAATGAAGAATGCCCCCAGCCGCAGACTATCGAACACTTGATGATTCTGGAAGCCGCGGAAATCAAGAACGTGGTTGTAGTCCAGAACAAGGTTGACTTGGTTTCGAAAGAAAAGGCGCTGGAAAATTGCAAGCAAATCAAGGAATTTTTGAAGGGAAGCACGCTGGAAAACGCACCGGTCATTCCTCTTGTCGCCAACGTCGGGGGAAATCTCGACGCGCTCATCCAGGCAATCGAGGAAACCATGCCCACGCCAAAACGCACTTCCGACGAAAAGCCGGGAAAGATGGTCATCGCAAGGAGTTTCGACGTGAACAACCCCGGCAAGGAAATTCAAAAGCTCGCCGGCGGGGTTTTGGGCGGAAGCGTGGTTGAAGGCGTTTTGCGCATAGGCGACGAGATAACGATTTTGCCGGGCGCACTGCGCACCAAGAAAGAAAAGGAATACTACCAGCCGTTGACCACGAAAATCGTTTCTTTGTACGCGGAAAAGGAAAAGCTAAATGAAGCGAGGCCCGGAGGGCTCATAGCAGTTGGAACGCAATTGGACGCTTCACTCACGCACTCGGATTCCCTCGTTGGAAACAGGCTGGGAAAAAAAGAGGATTTGCCCAAGGTTTACCTTGAATTCAAGATGGAAGTTTTTCAGATGAAGAGGCTGCTCCAAAAGTTTCCCGAATCGTTCAAGCCCAACGAACCCCTGGTTTTGGGGTCGGGCACTGCCACGACCGTGGGCTTCGTAGTCGAACAAAAAAAGAATGCGGTGAAAATAGCCTTGAAAAAGCCCATTTGCCTGGACAAAAACTCGCGCATTGCCGTAATGCGAAGGGCCGAAAACCGCTGGAGATTGTACGGCACTGCACGCTTGCTCGAATGAGGTTTTTGCGAATGCGCTTGGTTTTGCTCGGGCCTCCAGGAAGCGGCAAAGGCACGCTTGGAACTATGTTCGCGCAGGCGAAAAACATTTCCCACTTGAGCACCGGTGACATGCTTAGAAAGGAAATCTCTGAAAAAACCCAGTTGGGAGAGAAAATCGCGCCGATAGTGAACGCCGGAAGGCTGATTCCGGACGATTTGATGATAGACGTTTTGAAGCACAGGCTGGCGGCGAAAGATTGCGCCGGGGGCTTCGTGCTCGACGGGTTTCCGCGCACCACTGCGCAGGCAGTAGCATTGGATGCGATGCTCTCGCAATTGAGCATGGAACTCGACGCAGTCCTGCTTTTCTCGGTCTCTAAGAAGGAAATAGTGCGCAGGCTGTCAGGAAGAAGGATATGCATCCAGTGCGGAAAGATTTACACTGCCGATTATGCAAAGAGCGTGTGCGAAAAATGCGGTGGAAGGCTCGGAGTGCGCGAGGACGACAAGCCGGAAGTCGTGGAGCGGAGGCTTGAAGTTTACGAAAGGCAAACCTCGCCATTAATCGACTATTACAGGGAGAAGGACCTGATTCTCGAGGTAAACGGCGAGCAGCCGCCCGAAAAAGTCTTGGGAGACGTTTTGAGCGTATTGAAAAACGCGTGAAGCCGAATAAAAAAGAGCGGGCCCGGGGGGACTTCCACTGCTTTTTTTTAAAAAACAAAAAAGCGGGCTTTGGACCCCCGACAGACTGGTTAAAAGCCAGTCGCTCTGCCAAACTGAGCTACGGGCCCACTAACTCGCGAATGCTCGTGCATGAGCTCTCGCAGTATACCGTAATTAAAGGCAGAGAGTGATTTAATTTACTTTTCGCTATTGTTGCTTGTGATGAAATGAAGGTTTTGGCCGACACCAACGTGCTGTTCGCGTTTTTGGACGAAAAATGGGATTTCGTCAACATAATCAAGGACGCCTACCTGGAAGTGGATTTTTTCGTGCTCCAGCAAAGCCTCGATGAAATCAAGGCCAAACGGCACGCCGCCCTCGAGCCCATAGAATGGTATTTGCGCAAGAACGGAGTGAAGATAGTCAAGGGGAAGGGCAAGGCCGACGACCTGGTTTTCGAGTGGGCGAAGGCCAACAAGGGAGTGGTCTCCACGCGCGACTTTAACTTGAAAAAAAGGTTAAAAAAGGCTGGAGTGCAAGTTATTTCGTTGAAAAACAACAAGCTAGTTTTATAGCCTTTCGTTTTTCGTTTTAACACTTGGTTAGGGGTGTGTTTTATTGTATAAGCTCGTCACTATCGAACAAACAGTCCGCATTCCGCCGAACTTGTTCGGCATGAAAATGAAGGACGCGGCTCTCTCCATGCTGAGGGAACAGCTCGAGAGGACGGTAAGCAAGGAATTGGGCATAATCGTCAGCGTGGACAACGCCCGCATCAAAAGCTCGGGGCGCGTGCTGCAGGGCGACGGAGCAGCGTATTTGGACGTCGAATTCGATTCTTTGGTTTACATTCCAGAAGTCAACGAAATCGTGGACGGCGAGGTAACGGAAATCGTGGAGTTCGGCGCTTTCGTGCGCATCGGGCCAGTCGACGGGTTGATTCACGTTTCGCAAATCGCCAACGACTTTTTCAGCTTCGACAAGAAGACAGGAAACCTCGTCGGGCGAGAGACGAAAAAGAATGTGAAGAAGGGAGACAAGCTGAGGGCGAAAATAGCGACCGTCAGCCTGAAAGACACGATTGCGGCAAGCAAAATCGCTTTGACCAGCAGGCCCGAAGGCCTGTCGGAAAAAAGGCGCGAGCCTAAGGAAAGGAAGGAAAGAAGGAGAGGCTGAAGATGGAAAAAGCGTGCAGGAAGTGCAGGCGCATAGTGCAGGGAGACGTTTGCCCCGTTGACCAAGGCACCGACCTCACCAAGACTTTCGAAGGGTACATAGTGATTCTAGACCCGGAACACTCTGAAGTGGCGAAAGCCGTAAAGGCAGCCACCCCGGGAAAATACGCTTTGAAAATAAAATGAAGAGAAGTGAACTGAAATGAACGTTGTAGATGAAAAGGAAAACAAGCTTTTCGACCGGAAGGAAGTCGCTGCGGAATTCGATTCGCACGGAGGAACCGTTTCGAGAAAACAAGTTTTGGAAGAACTCAAGAAAAAGTATTCAGGCTGCACGGTAGTCGTGGAAAAAATCGAGCAGAAGTTCGGCGAAAAGGGCGTGACCGTAAAGGCGCGCATCTACGCTTCAGACGAGAAGGCCGGATTGTTCGAGCCGGAATGGCGCATGCAAAGGGGTTTGGCTGCACCCAAGGCAGCTGAAGCGAAGGCATAGTAAAAAAAAGATTTATAGGGTGTTCACATGGCTGCTGGAGAAAAAGCAAAGAAGGCAAAGCAATTCAAGGCTTACAAAGCAGGGCGTTTCTGCCCCAAGTGCGGTTCAGGCGTTAAGCTCGCCGAGCACAAAGACAGGCTTTCGTGCGGAAAATGCGGTTACATGGAAAAACAATAAAGTTTCTATTCCCCCCCGCTTTTCTTTTAAACATGCAACTCGCCAGCCTGCTTGCCTCGCTCGCAGAAATAAGCTTTGAAGTCAACTGGCGAGTAGTGGCTTTGAGCGTAATCATAATTGCTGTCCCGTTCCTCCTGCTCAAGCTCGAAGGGCGCAGGAACTTCAAGAAAGAGCTTTTGCTGGACAGGAAAATCGTTTTCACGAAAACCCTGGTCGAAGCTCTTAAGCTCACCGCCGTGATTTTCTTCATCCTCATAGTGCAAGGCTTCATTTTGCAGGCGCTCGGGCTTTTGGACAACGAAGTCATCGCTCGCGTCATCTCGGCGCAACAGCCGCTCACTCTTTTGCTCGGGGCGGTGACGCTCGGGCCAATAGGGGAAGAACTTCTCTTCAGAGGGTATTTGCTCAAGCGGATAGGCGTGGTGCCGCAAAGCGTTTTGTTCGCCGTTTTCCATTACGGTTACGGCAGCGTTTCGGAAATACTCGCCGCGCTTGGCGTTGGAGTGCTTTTCGGGCTGTACGTACAAAAAAACAAGAGCATCTACCCCGTCATCCTCGCACACGCAGCCTACAATTCCCTTGCGATAATAGCGGTTCTTTGGGTGGCTTGATTTGAAACGCACGGTGTTGGGCATTGAAAGCACGGCGCACACGCTCAGCGCCGGAGTCGCGCAGGCGAACGGCAAAAGCATTTCAATCGCCGCTAACGCTGTCGACAAAGTTCCGCACACCAAAAAAGGCTTCATCCCGCGCCTTTTGGCCGAACACCACTCGCGCGTCTTCAAGAAAACTGTCGAAAGCGCCTTGAAGCAAGCACGCGCCGGTACGAGCGGTTTGAACGCCGTCGCGTTCTCGCAAGGCCCCGGAATGGGCCACTCGCTTCGCGTGGGTTTCGTGGGAGCTAAGGCGCTTTCAGAGCTTTTGCAAATCCCCCTTTTGCCAGTCCACCACGGCATCGCGCACATCGAAGTTGGAAAGTGGGAGTGCGGATTGCGCGACCCGCTAGTGCTGTACGTTTCAGGCGGAAACACGCAAATCCTGGTTTTGGACGAAAAAGAAAAACACTACCGCGTTTTGGGAGAAACGCTTGACATGGGCGTGGGAAATTTCCTCGACGTTTTCGCACGCGAGTTCGGCTTGGACAGCGCGGTCGACGTAATGCGCTCCGCGGCTAAAGGAAAAAACTTTGTCGAAATGCCTTACTCCATCAAAGGAATGAACGTCAGCTTTACGGGCCTGCTGACGCACTGCATCCGCAATTTCAAGCCGCTGGTCGAGCGCAGGGAACTGCGTTTGGAAGACGTTTGCTTTTCGGTGCAGGAAACGGTTTTCGCGCTTCTCACCGAAGCTACCGAACGCGCGCTGCTCCACTCACAGAAGAAGGAAGTTTTGGTGTGCGGGGGCGTTGCTTGCAACACGAGGTTGAAGCAAATGCTTTCGCAAATGGCGAAGGAAAACAAGGCGAAATTCGGCTCGCCTGCCGACGGATACAACCGCGACAACGGCGCGATGATCGCGCTGGTGGGAGTGAAAATGCTTGGCGCGGGGAAAATGCGTTTTCCCGAAGGGCTGCAGCCAGTTCAACGAATGCGCCCCGAAGCGCAGGAAATAACCTGGGCTTGAATCCTTCGGAGGGCGCATGTAAAGAATTAAATTCTTCTCGATAGAAGTTAATGTTTAAAGGTGGGCAACAATGCAGACTAAAATAATCAAGCTAGAGCACGATATGGAGAAAATGGCCAAGGTCATCGACCAATGCGTGGGAACCATGAGCAAAGGCGGGGTTTTCGTATTCCCCACCGAAACCAGTTACGGAATAGGCTGTGACGCGACCAACGAAACTGCGGTCAAACGCATTTACGAAACCAAGGAGAGGAGCGCCTACAAGCCCTTTCCGATAATCGTCAGCGACTTGCGCATGGCAGAAGAATACTTCGAGCTTAACGACAACGCTAGGAAGCTAGTCAGGGCGTTCATGCCCGGGCCTTTGAGCCTGGTTTTGAACAAGAAGAGCGGAAAGCTTTCCGACGAGTTTTGGCCGAAGGAAATAGGCGTTGCGTTCAGAATTTCCGGCAAGGAATTCACCCGCTTGATCTCTCAAGAAGCAGGAGTCCCGCTCGTAGGCACTTCCGCCAACTTGTCCGGCAAAACTCCGATATACCGCTTTGACGAAATCAAAAACACGTTCAACGGCAAGGTCGAATTGATGGTGGACGCAGGAAACCTGCCGCCAATACGCCCTTCCACGATAATCGACATGCGCGACAAGACGGCAATAGTCGTGCGCGAAGGCCCGCTGCACGTGCAGGACGTTCTGCACGAACTGTCTCGCGAATAGTGAAGTGCAATGAAAACCATCGGCCGCGGGGCTGAAGCCACGCTTTACTCAACAACCTTCAAAGGAAAGCCGGTCGTAACCAAAAAACGGCTGCAAAAGAAATACCGCCACCCCGCGCTCGACGCGCGGCTGCGCAAAAACCGCACTCGCAGGGAAGAGCGCGTGCTGCAACGGCTGAACGAAAAAGGCGTGAGCGCCCCGCACTTTATCGACGCTAAAGGCACGCAAGTCGTTTTCTCGTTCGAAAAGGGCGTTGTAGCGAAAAACGCGAAGCTTTCTAACGCCATCCTAGGCGAAATCGCAAGGCAGCTTGCTCTGATGCACGATGCTGGAGTGGCGCACGGCGATTTTACGACCAGCAACATCCTCATCGACGGAGCTAAAGCGAAGATAATCGACTTCGGGCTTTCTTCGTTCACGCAAAGCGTCGAGGATTTCGCGACGGACTTGGTCTTGTTCGAAAAAACCGTTTCGCCCAAAGAGTTTGCAGCATTCCTCAAGGCTTACGCTAAGCGAAAGAAAAACCCGCGCGCGGTTCTCGCGCGCTTTCGAGAAATAAAACAAAGGGGCAGGTACGTAGAACGTTAGCCTTAAAGTTCGCCGATCCTGCGCTTCTGCTTTCTCTTCAAG
>DATDSY010000067.1:0-6440 GCA_035291125.1 Candidatus Norongarragalinales archaeon | reverse complement strand
AATGAAATTGCAGAGTGCGGCAACGGGACTTACTTCGCGAGCTCTAACGCTTCAGCCCTCTCGGAATTCTACACGAGCCTTGCGAAAGCAATAGTGCAGCAGTCGAACGCATCGCAGACCGTCACGATAACCGGAGGCGTGCAGACCACGCTCTTTCCAAATTCTTATTTGGACTTCTCTTTCGTTCAGCAATATGCCGCCCCGTACCAGTCGATCTCGCTTCAGCGTTCTTCAGCGCTATCCTCTTGCCAGGGTTCGTTCTCCTCTCCAGCCAACCTTTCCTTGTACGACTTCAAGATCACTTCCTACTCGGCCGACAGGTGGACGAGCAACGTTTCCATAAATTCGGCCAATGCGTTTAATTTGAGCGTTTACAATTCCACTTCCTACACGCCAGTGGGAGACCCGTTCATGGTGCAATTAAGCCCGTCGTTCGTCGTCGGTGGCGCTCCCAATTTGATCGACGTGCGAACGGCGTTTTCGCCTTACAACCAAACTTCCTCGTGCTCGGCAAACAACTCCATACTATATTCAGGCTGGGTGAACGCTTCAGTGGGGTACGGCAATTTCTTCCACTATTGTTTTGCAAGGAACGTGACCGTATATTACGACTTGGACGGGGACAACTCAGCTGACGGCTTTGCGGACGTGCAAGTGGGCGGCATAGCGAACGAAACCGCAATAAGCGCTTCATTGTTGAACCAGAACGGCACCAACGCGGTGGAAGACGCTTTCTTGCGCTTGCTGCAGCAGTTGGACTTGAACACCAGCGGAGGAGCTCCAGGAACGCAGGCGAATCCCATTGACGTGGGGCTTTCGGCTGAAGTGGACTCCAACCTCCTAGCCAACACCGGACTTCCAGCGTTGAACTCCACCGACTTTTCGGTGGTGGTGTGGCGGTGAGAAAAATGAAAAAATCTTTTTTCTATTCAATAGCCGTCTTGATAGTACTAACGCCGCTGATTGCGCTGGTGGTTTTTTACTCGATGACTTCTGCCCAGACTTCGTCTTCGGGGGTTTCGAAAGTCGTTTCGCGCGAGGCCGTAAATTTTGTGAATTCCATAGACTATGATTTCGAGAGGGCTCTGGCGACGAGCGCCAAAAGCGCGGTCGTTTCCTCAATAAGCAGGGTGATTTCTCAAGGCCAGCCTCTTGCAGACGCGCGCCTTTCACTTGAATCGCTCGCGTACAACGGCTCTTTCCAGGATTCATCATCGGTTTACCCTTCGATGGGCTCCAACTACCTCTACAGCTGGGCGTCTGCAATGCAAAACCTTTCTCTCTACTACGGCTTGAATTCGACGATAAGCTTAAGCAAATCAAACGTTTCAGTTTCCAGCGCAGGGCCTTTTTCCCTCTCGTTCACCGCGGACATTTCGGTTTTCGCCCAGCCTTTGTCCAATCCCGGAGCCTTCAACTTCTCGAAAAAGTATTCAGCCTCAACCGTCGTTTCAATCGAGGGTTTTGAAGACCCGCTTTTCGCGTTGAATTCTCAAGGGCTGGTTTCGAGGCCGTTCTCGCAAAACGAGTCGAACGTTGTCGGCGTTGCGGCGTTGGACCAGGCAGTTGCGCAAAAGCGTTACGTTCCAAACGCAGGAGCTCCGGATTTCTTGAACCGGCTGGAAGGAAACCTTTCTGCAAGCGCGTTCGGCATTGAAACCGTGGTAAACCCCAACGAATTCACCGCTCAAGACCTTCCGGTGCACAACCAGAGCCACTCAGACCACTTGTACTTCAATTCAACCCTCCCAGACCTAGGGCTGCGCGTTACGGGTTCGTCGTATTCGTGGCTCAAGCTCGACTGCGAGCACGCGGTTTTCTATGGAGTAACGGCGCAGACGCCAGGCTGCTGAAACGGCTAAAGGAAAAACAGTTAAAACCGATTTGAGTTATGTTCTTTTCAAGCGCGCTGTGGGCAAGGAAAGAAAGGGGAATACACTTTGGTCAAGGAAGACATTGAAACGGTAATAGACAAGCTTTACGATTTCGTCAAGGCGGGCAACAAGGTTCCGGTCAGGGAAGCAGCTCTCGCGCTTTCTCTTACCGAAGAGCAAGTGGAAAAGCTGGCGCTCATTCTTGAGGAAAGCGATTTGATAGAAGTCCAGTATACCCTTGCAGGTTCGGTTCTGATTCCGAAAAAGGTCGAGCAGCAGGTGCCGATGATTCCTTTTGCCCCCTCAGGGCAGGCAAAAGAAAACGAAGTTTTGGAGGACGTGAAGAGCGTAGAGAACGTCGCAGAATTCATAGAAAAAGATTTTGTCGAACGCCTTTCGAAAGCCGAGAAGGCACTGTCCGTCGCGAGTTCAGGCAAAGACCTGACTAAGAAAAACATCGAGGAAATACGCAAGGAACTGGCGTTCCTGCACCAGCGGCTGAAAAACTTTCAGGTCAACGTCAAGAAAATCGAGCTGGGAGAAGTTTCTTTCGAACAGCAGCTGTTGAAGTACCAGGCGAAGCTCGCGGAACTGGAGAAAACCGGGCGGTTCAAGGAATCAGCAGTCGGGAAAAAAAGCAATCCCTCGGAGTTTCTCTCGCATTTCCTGGCGTTTTTGATGGCGTGGATTCAAGTCCTGATTTCCTCCGCCAAAAAAACGCAGGCGGAAGTCGCGGCAAAGTCCGCAGCCAGAAAGGAAGAGGCGAAAACCGTCGCTAAAGCACGGCCTGAGACTGCAATACGGCTGCCTGCAGAGCCTTCCGTTCGTCCAACGGCAAAGCCAAAACCGAGGCCCAAAAAAATTTCTGAAGCAAAGCAGAAAGTGCGGAAAGCCGGGAAGCGCAGTTCCGGCGCAAGGCCGCTGAAAGAAAGGCATATGGCGCGCAAGACGAAAGCGAAATCGAAGAAAACCGGGCGAAGAAAATGAAAGAGCTTGCTTCTTACACCGTGGAAAGCGAGGGAGTGCCGGCGCAAGTCGTAATTATCGACAACGAAGCCGATTTCATAAACACTTACGAACTACGCCATACCCGCGTAAAGCAGTCGACGAAAGTCATTCTCGATTTCCTAAAGAGAAAAATCATCGAAGCTGTGAACATCAAGATTTCCGAAGTCATCGACCCGCGCGAGGCTGAGGCGGTGAAAAAACGGCTTACTGAAGCCGCCCGCACGCTGGTGAAGGAAGAGCTCAAAGGCTTGGGCAAGGAAGAGGAAGACATTCTCGTCGGGCGCCTGATTCAAGACATGGTCGGATTGGGCGAGCTGGAATTGCTCTTGGCCGACCCCAACCTCGAGGAAATAGTAATAAATTCTGCGAAAGAACCCGTGTTCGTATACCACAAGCAGTTCGGGTGGCTGAAGACCAACCTGGTCCTCGGGACAGAAGAGCAAATCCACAATTACGCTTCCATAATCGGAAGGCGCGTCGGAAGGCAGATTACTAATTTAACCCCGTTGATGGACGCCACGCTTTTGAGCGGAAGCCGAGTGAACGCGACACTCTTCCCCATTTCCTCCAAAGGCAATGGAATGACAATCCGCCAGTTCCGAGGCGAGCCTTGGACCATAGTCGATTTCGTGCAGAACAACACGCTCGACGCTGAAGTAGCCGCATTGATTTGGCTGGCAGTGCAGTACGAAATGAACACGCTCATCGCAGGAGGCACTGCCTCCGGAAAAACTTCTTTCCTCAATTCGATTCTCGTGTTCTCTCCTCCCAACCAGCGCATTATCAGCATTGAAGACACGCGCGAACTCGTGCTGCCCGACTTCCTGCATTGGACGCCTTTGCTCACGCGCCTGCCCAACCCCGAAGGAAAGGGAGGCGTGGACATGCTGGACTTGATGGTAAACTCCCTGCGTATGAGGCCAGACCGAATTGTCGTGGGAGAAATCAGGAGGCAGAGGGAAGCGGAAGTTTTGTTCGAAGCCATGCATACTGGGCACAGCGTTTACGCCACGCTGCACGCTGACAACGCCTCGCAAGCGAAGCACAGGCTCACCAACCCCCCGATTTCGATTCCCGAAGAGGTTTTGGGGGCGTTGCATTTGATAGTCGTGCAATACCGGCAGAGGAGGACTGGAGTGAGGAGGACTTTCGAGGTCGCGGAAGTGGTGCCGGAGGAAAACAAGGCGAACGTCAATATCCTCTACTCTTGGGACCCGCGGGAAGACAAGCTCGTGAAAGTGGGGGACAGCTCGAGGCTGTTTGGAGAGCTGGCGTTGCACACTGGATTCAGCTCGAAGGAAATACAGGCGGACTTGCGGGACAAGCAAACGATTTTGAAGTACCTCATCAAGCAAGGCGTGCGCAACGTGAATTCAGTAGGGCGGGTGGTGGCGAGCTGCTACCGGGATCCTGACAAGATGCTTAAGCTCGCCGAGAAAAACGCGTCGAAACAACAGTTGTGCGACTCAATTCCAGGCTTGGCTGGCTGCGTGTGAGCAAAGTTTGGGATAGCAAGTGTGTGTGCTGAATGCTTAAAGTTCCGTTCTCGTTTTTCCCAAAGCAGGTGGTGCTAGGCTTGGCGCACTACTTCAAGAACGCCGGAGGTTTTTTCAGCAGCTTTTTCCCGCAATTGCATGAGAACCTTATCCAAGCAGGAATAAGCGAAACTCCCCGGGAATACGTTGCGATAGCGTTGAGCGTTTCTCTGACGAACGCAGTTGGCATGCTCGCCGCCATAATAGTAATTTCAGCGCTCGCCGGATTGGATTTGGCCGTGCCAGCTCTAGGCTTTTTCATCCTAATCTTGATAGCAAGTTTTCTCACCGTGATTTTCTACCCGAAAATAATCATGATGCGCATACGCAAATTGCAGGAAAACCAGCTGATTCCGGCAGTGCGGCAATTGCTCATAGAATTGCGTTCGGGCGTGCCTTTGTTCAACGCGATGACCAGCATTTCCACCGGGTACGGTGAGGTTTCAGTGCAGTTCAGGAAAATCATCAACAACGTCAACAGCGGATTTTCCGAACTCGACGCTTTGAGCGAAGCAGCCCGCGAGACGCCCTCGCAGCAGTTCAGGAAGGTATTGTGGCAGATTCAGAACGCGTTGAAAGTCGGCAGCGACGTGGGCGACTCGCTCGAATCGCTGTTGGGAGAGCTGACGAAGGAAAAAATAGATGAAATCCACCGTTACGGCCAAGAGCTTTCACCGTGGACCATGTTTTACATGATGGCGGCGGTAGTGCTGCCGAGTTTGGGAATGACGATGATAATCGTCATTTCGTCTTTCCTCAGCGTTTCAATACCGTCGATAATCCTGCCCTTGGTCTTGATGCTCGTAGTGGGATTCCAGGTTTTCTTCATGAGCTTCGTCTCAAGCAGGAGGCCCTTGATTTGAGGTAGTGGCACTATGGCTTTGCTTACGATTTACAAGCGCATTTCCGCGTTATTCCCGCGTTCGATAGTCAAAGCCACGTCGAAAATGCTTTTGCAAGGCGGTTTCGACGAGCTTGACGCCCGCACGTTCCTAGGCTTTGCATTGTTCGTTTCAATAAGCGCCACGCTGACCGCCTTCTTCCTCGCCCCGCTGTTTTTCGAAGAAAAGCTCTTGCACCTTGCAGCCGCTGTTTTCGCCTTAGCCGTTTCGCTCGCGTTGTTCTACCTCTTCCTCTCCATGCGCGTCGACTCCCGCTCCCGCAAGATAGAGGAAGTGCTTCCAGTGGCGTTGCAAATGATTTCGGCCAACATCCGCGCTGGCATGACCCTGGAAAACGCGGTATGGTCTTCGGCACGTCCGGAATTCGGGCCTTTCAAAGACGAGATACAGCGCATGAGCGCCAAGTCTTTCGGAGGCGCGCCTTTGACCGAAACCCTAAAGGAAATGTCCAAGCGCGTCAATTCTCAGATAGTAGAGCGTTCCATACGGTTGATCAACGAAGGCATTATACTCGGCGGAGAGATGGCGCATTTGCTCGACCAAGTTGCTTTCGACATACGCTCGACGCAACTCCTGCAGAAAGAAATTGCCGTGGCGACGACGACGTACGCGATTTTCATCATTTTCGCGGCAGTCGTAGCCTCCCCCCTGCTGTTCTCCGTTTCGACGTACTATGCCACGCTTAACGAGAAGCTGGTGGAAAAGCAATCTGGCACGGGCTATGAAGTAAATCAATCGATTCCAGCGCAGGCTGGGCCGTTTTCGGCGTTCGTGAGCGGAGGAGGAAAGAAAGAAGGGGGAATAAATTCGGGCGACATACGGTTGTTTTCAATCGTGGCGATAGCCGTGTCCTCGTTTTTCGCCGCGCTTATCCTGGGGTTGATTCGCGAAGGCAAAGGCATGCGCGGCCTCAAATACGCTCCAGTTTTCGTGCTGATCGCGCTTGGTTTATACTTCTTGTTTTCCATCGGCTTGGAAAGCGCGTTTTCCAGCTTCGTCAAATGACGCTGTTTCCCCGTTTCAAAAATGCACTCCGCAAGCGCGTTTTTCGGTAAGGTTTAAAAAGCGGGTGGGGTTATGGATATCAATTACTTTATTTAAATGAAAAAGAGGGGATGTGT
>DATDSY010000066.1:0-2163 GCA_035291125.1 Candidatus Norongarragalinales archaeon | reverse complement strand
GTTGTGCGTGATGCTCGACAGCGCGCCGGGCACGCTTCTGGAAAACAGCACGGCCTTGCGCAAGCGCGAGCGCAAACTGTGGTTTGTAGACGGGATAAGCAGGTATGCGGGGTACGCCGACTTGTGGCGGGTTTTGAACGAAGCCAGCAACCGCGTTTTCCTACGCTCGACATCGCTCGTCGAGCTGTCGCTGGCGATATCAGATTTCATGAACGAGGAAGCATTCGACTTTCTGGTTTTCGATTCAGTATCTTCCCTGCTCTCGCGGAACGATTACAGGAAAACCACGGACTTCATCGACTACCTGCTCGAGAAAACCCGCAACCAGAAGATGACGTGCGTGCTGCTGTGCAATGCGGGTTCGGACAAAACGGGCAGGATGCTCCGCGAGCTCGCGGGATTGTACGACAACAAGATCAGCGTGTCATGATTGCGAAAGCCTGGCTTACAGTCCCGACTTCTATGACTTGAATGCCGGCTTCGTCTTCCACGCTTTTCTCTTCAAATTGCGTGTCGCAGTTTTTGACGAGCGCGTTTCCCACGCTGCGCTCGGTGCATTTTTCAGTTGCAATTTGAACTGTAGATTCTCCTGGAGGGACTAAGAACGTAGTGTAACCCGCTTTCTTAGCCGCCCGAGCTTTCTCGAGAATGCGTCCGACTCTCCCGATTTTTCCGTTCTCGTCCACGCTTCCGGTCATTATTACCCCCTTCTTGATTTTTCTTCCCGACAGCAACGAGGCTGTAGCTACTGCTGCCGACGCTCCAGCGCTCGACCCGCCGACTTCCTGCGCGTCGGTGGAAAGCGAGAAGTAAAGATTAGTGTTTTGCAAGCCCATTCCAGTGATTTCTTTTGCCACATCGACCGCAGTTAGAATCGAGTTTTGCGTTTCGCTTCCCAGCAAAGGCGCTTTCTGGCTGTAGTCTATATACACTTTCCCAGACCCGCGCCTTGCTTCTACATTGAGCGTAGCCAGCACTCCTCGGTCGTTCTTGTCCACTGCCGGAATATGCATGGAAACGATTTTCGTCTCTCCTTCAAGAAGTTGCACGCTCGGTTCTGGCGTTGGCGAAGCTTCGATGAACGCGAGGGGTGCAGGAGCTGCAGGTTTTGCCAGCGCGTTCGCCTGGAATCCGGCGAAAAACGCCAGGCCCAGTATTGCGACGATTGCTACCGCAGCTTCAACCTTCATTTTTCCTTCAACCTTTTATTGTGCGCATGTGCCCGATTCGCTTTTCTATGAGTTCTTTAGTTCCAATGTCTTTCCTGTAAAAGATTTTTCCTTTGACCGTCTCGATTGCTTTTTGCGCTATGCCTTCTGCCTCGCCAATTGAACCGCCTTTTCCCAAAACCGCGATAGCGCGCGAGCCGCCGAGCGAAAGCCTTCCGTTTTCTTCGCTTACGCTCGCGTAAAACACTTCCCCGCCGAGAGAATTGATTTTGCCTTCGTCCACCGTTATTTCAGCTCCCTTCAGCGGGTTGTCGGGATAGCCTTCGGGAACCGCGTATTTCACGACCGTCGCCTTTTTTTCGAAGGAGGCGTGCTTCTGCGACAGAGTGCCGTCGATTATTTTCCAGCACAATTCCGTGAAATCGCTTTGCAGCAAGGAAAGGACATTCATTGATTCGGGATCCGCAAAACGGGCGTTGTATTCGACGAGCTTGGGGCCCTTGCGCGTGAGCATGAATTGCCCGTACAATATCCCTTTGTATTCCACCCCGCTTTTTTTCACCGCGCGCATCGTTTGCCTCATTGCTTCCAGCGCCTGGTTTTTTTCCTCGAGAGAAACGAACGGAAGCAAGTGGTTCGCGTCGGAGTAAGAGCCCATTCCGCCCGTATTTGCTCCAAGGTCGTTTTCAAAAGCGCGCTTGTGGTCTTGTACCAACGGCATTTCAATCACGATGTCGCCCGAAACGAACGCCTGCAGGGAAAACTCTTCTCCCTCCAGGCATTCTTCAACCAGCACCATGCCGTCTTTTTTTACGAGCATGGCTGCGTAATCCAGAGCTTCTTGCTTCGGCACTTGCGTTCCCATCACTTTAACGCCCTTGCCGCCGGTGAGCCCCAGCGGCTTTACGACCGCTTTTTCCATTCCCTTGAGGAAGCCGACCGCTTCTTGGGCGTCGTCGAAAGCAAAGAAATCGGGATTGCAGTTTATGCCGTT
>DATDSY010000065.1:0-2796 GCA_035291125.1 Candidatus Norongarragalinales archaeon | reverse complement strand
CGAGTTCGCGCTTCAAGCTTTTTGCCATGCACTAGGAAACTCAAGAGATTAAAAAATCGTTTGCTTTAAGGCAAGCGGCAAATCATGCGCCGGGCTTGGGCTTTGCGTACACTATGTGCTTCCTTGTTTCAGTTTGCCCCTTCCACTCGCTTTCGCCCGCCTTGATTTCAATCGAGTGCGCCGCAATCTCCGCCTTCCGCTTCGCTTCCAGAACGGTGTTCGCCATCGCTACCACCACGCCCAACCTTCTCCCAGTGTGCGCTTCCGGCTTTCCGAACAGCTTGAGCAAAACTCCCGGCATGCTCATGCACTTCCACAATCCTTTATAGCGCAGGCCGTGCCCCTCGTGCGGCGAGAGAATAACATGCGAAGCTGCGTTTGCTATGGGCTTCAAAACCCTGAACCCGTCCTCGTTCACTTCGCCTGGAATGGGAAAGCCGCAAACTGCGCGAATGTGCAGCCCGAATTCCGAAAGCGTGTTTTGGTGGGATAACAGCGTAACCAAACCCGTGTCGTGCGGCCTGCAGGCAACCTCGTTTCCATACACTTTCACGTCATCGCCATACGCCTTGACGAAAAGCTCGCACCCGAAAATCGACCTTCCGCCAAGCACGTCCGTGATTTTCTTGGTAGTCTCGTAAATCTTTCGTTCGGCAACCGCGGCAAGCTCTTCGTTCATGCCGCGCGTGTTTTCAGGGTTGTGCGGCAAATACTCTGCTGCGTTGAAGCCCATCCACGACGAATGATAGTCGCCGTCAATCTGCACATGCCCCAACGGCTTGGGGAAAGTCGTGACGATTTTGCCGGCCTCGTCAAAGTGCCTTACTGCCAATTCCGTAACCTCGGTGTCGAAGGGAATGAATTCCTCTACAATTACCTCGTTGCTCTTAACTCGTGTTTTTTCCCTGGCCGCCGCGATGGCCGTTGCCACGTCTTCCGGCCCTCGCACTTCGGTCGAGCCGTGACCCGAGGAAGATTGGATTGCCTTGACTACGCAGGGATATCCAACCTTTTCGCAAGCGTCCTTCACCGCATCAGCATCGTCCGTATTTGCGTAAGCGTATTTGCTCGTCAAAACGCCTGCCTCTTTTGCTATGAGCTCTCTCAAACGCTTTCTCTGCATCGCAGTGTGCGTGGCTTTAGCGTTCGGCACTACGAAATACCCTTCCTTTTCCAATTCAAAGAGGGTTTCGAGGCTTATGGCTTCTATTTCTGGAATGATGACATCCGGCTTTTCTTTCTCGACAACCTCGCGCAAGCGTTTGCCGTCCAGCATGCTGAACGAATACGTCCGGTCTGCAAGCCGTTGCCCCGGCGCGTTCTCGTACCGGTCCACGGCAATCGTTTCAATACCGAGCCGCTGGGCTTCGATAACCTGCTCTTGCCCCAACTCTCCAGCTCCTAAAAACATGATTTTCAGCGATTCTTTCGAAAGCGTCGTTCCAAGTTCGTCCCTCTTCAAGCAAACCCCCTCCGAATAGACCAGCATAGAGTGCAAGTATTGTATAGTATTTTCAAGGCAGTTTTAAACCCAACCCCACCAGCTGGATTGCAGTAAAAACGTAAGTCCCAATTAGCATCGCGTCCAAGCCATATAATGTTTTTCGGTCGTTCCGCTGAAGTGAAATAAAGGCGGCAGGGTAGAGTGGAAGGAATGAAACCGCCGAAAACAGCGGGAGGTAGCCCCAGTAAGTCAAAATGATTCCGAACGAAGCGCCAGCCGCAACCAAGAGAGCCGCGGTTTTCTTCGCCCGCGCTTTTCCCAAGAAAACAGGCGCAGCAATTTTTCCAAACCGCTTGTCCCAATCGTAATCCTTCACGTCGTCCACGATTTTAACGCCGTTCAAAACCAGCCAGACTGCAAATGCAAACAAAATCATGCTAAGCGGAAGCGCGCCAGCTTGAACGTAGTACCCGCCGAGCGCGGCGAGAGCGAGGCCCGTTGGATAGCCGGCAGTTGCACCAAGCGGATGCAAATCCATGGGCGTGTGGAAGAACGACAGTAAAAATCCTATTAGGATTATTGGAACTACCGGCCAGAATCCCGTCCGAAGGAAGTAAAGCACGCAAGCCAAGACTACGATTGAAGAGATTGCCATCGCGCGGTGAGACTGGCGTTTGGTCAGGAAAGAAAACGGGTCTTCCTTCCTCTCGAAAAAATCCACGTACGAATCCTTGACGTGCGCAAAATAAAGGGCCGCGAAAACGCCTATGCAAAACACTAGCAGGTTCAATGCGTTCGAAACCGGCGAGTAAAGAGCGCCTACAACGGTCGCGCCGATTGCCGCGACCATGAATACGGGGTGCACTTGCGACCAATACACGGTAAAAGGGCTTGCCATTGCAATCAGTTTACGAATTAGTGCAGCAAGAATTAAAGACAACGGTTAAATAACCTCAAGAAGGCTATATTATCGGATATCCGATAACAATTGAGGTGTAGACTATGGGTAGTGCAGAACTTGCCGACAGCGGGTCGGTGGAAAAAACGATTGCGGCCTTAAAGCAAAACGGCTTTGACGCTTTTTTGGTCGAAAACGCTGCAGAGGCGAAACAAAAAATCATTGAACTTATTCCGCAGGGGGCTGAAGTCATGACCATGACCTCTGCGACTTTGGATGCAGAGGGCATCGCAAAGGAAATCAACGAATCCGGTAAGTTCGAGTCCGTAAGGAAGAAACTCAATTCTATGGACAGGAAAACGCAGGGGCCGGAAATGCAGAAGCTTGGTGCTGCGCCGGATTGGGTGGTTGGAAGCGTTCACGCCGTCACTGAAGACGGCAAGATTCTCGTTGC
>DATDSY010000064.1:0-2655 GCA_035291125.1 Candidatus Norongarragalinales archaeon | reverse complement strand
TGAGCAGCTGGACAAGATGATGGCTTATCCTTACCCTTACTACCAGCAAGCGTCTTTCGTGAAAGTTTACGATATAACCAGCAGGGAAAACCCTGTTTTGGTGAAAAGCTTTGTCTTGAGCGGTTCGTACGTGCAATCGCGTTTGATTGACGGGCGGGTTTTCGTCGTCTCGAGCGACTCGGCGTATTACGGCGGGCCAATTCCGGTTTACGCTGAAGACGGGGCGGTGCGTCAACTAAGCCCGACCGACGTGAATTATTTTGATTACCCCGACAGCAACTACAATTTCGTGACCGTTCTAGGGTTTAACCTGAACGACTTGGGCGAGCAGGAAGCCAAGCGCGTCGTGCTCATGGGCTACGCGCAAACGCTGTTCGTGTCAAAACAAAACCTGTTCGTAACGCAGACCGTTTACGACTACAACCCCTATCCGGCGCTGAAGTGGGCGGACTACGACCGCATTCTCGAGCCTTACGCCACGCAAGACTTGAAGGACAAGGTTGCGGCAATCGACATTTCGGATTCTAGCGAATGGCGCAAGGAAGCGTTGAAAGTGGCGCAAGCGCAAAAGTTTATCGAAGGCTTGGATGAGAAAGTGCGCACCGGAGTTTACTCTAAGGTCGACAGCGCAACGCAAAACATGCAAAGCGAGTTTGAAAAGCTTTTGAGGCCAGACTTCGTTGGCGGGAGGTCGAAAACTGCAATCCACAAGTTTTCCCTCGGCAAGGAAATCGCGTATTTGGGCAAAGGCATCGTGCCTGGAACCGTACTCAACCAGTTTTCCATGGACGAGTACAACGGCTATTTCCGCATAGCGACTACGACCGAACCTTCTGGCGGCAGAGACGTTATTTTTGCGGTAGGCGCTGCTGAAACCGCAAGCGGTTCTTTGCGTGAAGAGCCAGAACAATTGAAGCAGAAGAACCACGTTTTCGTCTTGAACGGCAAGCTCGAAACAGTCGGAAAGCTTACCGACCTCGCGCCTGGAGAACGCATTTACTCGGCGCGCTTCATGGGAGACCGCCTGTATTTGGTTACGTTCAAGAACACCGACCCGCTGTTCGCAATCGACTTGAGCGACCCGGCAAACCCGCGAGTGCTGGGGCAATTGAAAATCCCCGGTTATTCCAACTATTTGCACCCGTACGATGAGACTCACATTATCGGACTTGGCAAAGACGCCGTTCCTGCAAAGCAGGGCGCGTTCGGGGACAACGATTTCGCCTGGTACCAGGGGCTGAAGCTCTCGCTTTTCGACGTGAGCGATGCCAGCGCGCCGAAGGAAGTCGCTTCTTACAAGATTGGCGACAGGGGCAGCGACTCGTACGCTTTGCACGAGCACAAGGCGTTTTTGTTCGCCAAGAACAAGAACGGCTTGCTTGTGATTCCGGTTCTCGAAGCTCGAATCGATCCCGCGAAATACCCTCAGGGCGTCGAACCTTCTTCGTACGGAGACTACATTTTCCAAGGCGCGTACGTTTTCAACGTGGGCTTGGAGAAAGGCTTTACGCTGAAAGGAAGGGTGTCGCACGCCGCGCCAGAAGAGCTAGCAAAATCGGGTTACTACTGGGGCGGGACTGACGTCCAGCGCAGCGCGTACATAGAAAACGTTCTCTACACGGTTTCAAACCGCTTCGTGAAGGCAAGCGATTTGGACTCGCTGAAGGAATTGGGTTCAGTGGAAATAGCGAAGGACCAGCAATATCCTTACTACAGCGGAGACGTTGTTATAGGCAGGGCGTGAGCTAGCTCAAGGCTGACACTGCGTTCTTGGTTGTCGTATGCATTTGCAGTAACGCATTGTTGTGGGCTAGCATCCGCAAGAAATGCCTTTCCTTAAGCAGGCGAGCCAAGCGGCTATATGGAGGCTGGAATTTTTCAACCGTTTGCCTTATTGCCTCTATATGCTCTCCGCTTTTAGGATCCGCAAGCACTATGAGAATTTTTTGTTGCGCTTGGGAAGCTGCTTGTTCAGGCGTTTGACGCCTCAAAGACAATAATTTTTGAGTCCAACGCCCGTGCAGTTTGCCAAGCTTCACATAACCGCGAACAAACACCCCGACCATGGCGTGCATTTGCTGAAGCTTCAAAGCGCGGAGTTCTGGATTCAGGGAACCTTCGAGATCACGCATAATTTCTTTCAGCCTGACGTGGTTTTCCCTAACATCCCGTGCAAGTTCTGCAGTTTTCCGAAGTTCACCGGCCGTAAAAACGCTTCTACCCATCAAAACATCCTCGTGCATTTTATTCTTTCAAACTCAAAATCGCTTCCGCCAAGTCTCCGTTCGCTTTCGCCAACGCCTTCTCGGCTTCCTCGCGGGTGCAGCCGCACTCTTCCATTATAATGTCCGCGTCGGTCTTTTCCCCCGCGGAGGCTTCGCCAGCCTCTTCCCTGATTTTCCCCCCAATCTGGAAGCTCTTCTGCCCCTGCATTTCAATAGCCTGGACACTAGGAGATTCAATAATGATTTTCGAGCCGTCCGCCTTTTCGATGACGACCCTCTCGGCATCGACTTCCTCGTTCTTGATGCCCATTTGCTTCATGAGCGAAGCCATTTGCTTGGGATCCATTTTTCCGAACATAGCCAAAACCCTTTTTCCAAAGAAAAACTCTGTGATTAAAAAGTGGCTTGCGTTATTTAAATTGGTTTTTAC
>DATDSY010000063.1:0-4477 GCA_035291125.1 Candidatus Norongarragalinales archaeon | reverse complement strand
ACCGTGCTTGCGCAAGTTAGCGGCAGTATAAGCCAATACTATGGGAAAATAGGGAATGCCGCTGCTGAACAAATCGCCTTTCTGGAACATCAAAGGCGGGTTTATGAGTGCGATTTCCTTCGATTGCATCTAAAACCCTCGTAGAATATGCAATTATTTGCGCGCCCCGGCTCTTTAAAATCTCAGTCTACGATGACGTAATTCTCGAAGCGCTCTCGCTCTTTCTTCCACGCTGGCAGCGAACGCCGCATGCCGTTCGCCTTGAGGTTGTCGAAAGCGCTCAACGCCATGTCGACACAGTGGTCGGTGTTGTTGTAGTTGAACAAGCCCTGCCTTCCCAAAGTGAACAAGTTTTCGATTCCGTCCAGCCAATCCAAAACAGTCCGCAAGTTTTTCTTGAAGCCCAAGTCGTAGACGGGATAAACGCGTTTGGAGCGCTTGGTGAAGAACGAAGCCACGTCTTTTCTTTCGATAAAACCGGTTTTCTCCAAACTCGGCCAGGCGAACTCGAAAATTTCTTTGTCCGAAGCTTCGTAAAGCCGCGAGCCGGCATCAGTGCTTATTTCGGCGCACAATACCGTCGTTTCCTTCGGCCCGCAGTATTCGCTGAACCCCTTTTGCTCGGAAAGGCGGTTGAAAACGAACTCTTTTTCCGGGAAGAAAATGAAGCTGTCGTCGAACAGCCGTTCTTTGCGCGCGATTACGTAAAGCAAAATGAGCGAGCGGTATTTCAACCGCGAAGCAGCATTCAAAACTTCCTCGGGCGCTTTTGGCGAAAACAGAGAAACCAAGTCCGAAAGGGGAATGGTGGAAAAAACGAATTCAGGCTCCACTACTTGGCTTTCAGCGTCCCCCTTTGAGCCTTTCACGGAGAAGGAAATCGACTTTGCCTTTCCGTCTTGCAACTGTATTTTTGAAGGCTGCGAGCTCAAGAAAATTGTTCCGCCTTTCTTTTCAACGGCATGCGCCATCTCGTCAGAAAGCTGGCCGATGCCGAATTTCGGGTAGTAAAACACTTTCGCGCTTATTTCCCGCCCGCCGGATTGCGGAAGCAAAAGCTTTGAAACCATTTCAGGAAGGCTTTTTGCTGCAAGGCGGGCTTTCGCCAATTCAGCATCAAGCGTTTCAGGGTCTCCCCACACTTTCTGCGCCAAATCGCGGAAAATCGTTTCGTAAATCTTCCTTCCGAAACGCTTTTCCAAATACCCTTTGTAAGTTTCCTCGCTTTGGCTTGAAACCATTGATGCGGCGAAGCTCGCGCCGAATTGCACGGTCTGGGGAATGCCCAGGCCGAAGAGTATTTCGCCGATTTTTATTGGGTATTCAAAGTACTTTCCTTGAAAGCGGATTTTAGCTTTCTTGGGCTTTTCAAGCAAATCCCCGTCCAAAACGTTCTTCATGAAGCCTAGCGAGCGGGGGAGCGTGGTGTATATCTTGTGGGGCCCGTAATCCAGAATATACTCCTTCCCTTCGAAAGAGTGAACGAAGGAAGAAGCCATTCCCCCGACGTGAGGGGCTTTTTCTATCACGGTTGCCGAAAGGCCCTCTTCGCTGGCTTTGAGTGCGACGCTCAATCCCGTTATTCCAGCACCCAAAACAGCGAACATTTTTTCACTTCTTTCTAGCCAAAAGGAAAGTCTGGCTCGCGTAGTAAACGATCTTCCTGTCGTACAAGCGCAGGCCCTTCAGTATTGAAATCAGCGCGTCGTGGATTTTAGCGCTTTTGCCCGACGCGAGGGTTTGCTTCTTGTGCCACTCGAGCATATACCCCAAATTAAGTTTTTGGTAGTGCCTTTTCACTAAAACGGTTTCAAACCCCGCGCTCTCCAGCATTTTCGAAAGCGTGTGGGGAGTGAAATAATACAAGTGCACCGAAGTCAAAAACCACCATTTTCTTCCGGTTAGTTTCGCGAGAGTGCTTCCGATGTTGGGAAAGTTGATTGCCACGACGCCGCCTTTCTTCAAAACGCCGTGCACTTCCTTCAGCGTTTTCTTGGGGTCCGGCACGTGCTCCAAAACGTCCCACAACGTCACGACGTCGAAAAAGTCTTTCTTGAAACCGGCTTTTTCAAGCGTGCCTGCCTTTGCGTTAACGCCGTATTGTTTATTCCCCCATTTCACCATCCAAACGTTCGGCTCTATCCCGAAAGCGTCCCAGCCTTCGTCTTTGGCTGCCTTGAGGAAAAACCCTGCCGCGCTTCCCACGTCAAGCACCCTCGGCTTTTTGGGCTTTCCTTTGGGGAAAGCGCTTTTTTCCAGAAGCCGCACGGCGCTTCGGAATGTTTCAATCCTTCCGGCAGCTTGGGAAACGTACTCCGCGCCGCTCGCCTTTTCGTACCCTTCCAAAACCAGCTTTTGAACCGGGCGGGGGCTGATGAAAATCAACCCGCAATTGCTGCATTTTACTACCCGTTCGTTGACTGAAGAGGAGGACGTGACCCCGAATTTCTTCGCGGCTATCCCTTCAGAGTTTTCGCTGGGAACCGCATCGAAGACCACGGAGTATTTCCTCGAGCCGCACAAGTTGCAGGGAACTTCTTCTAGACCTTTCAAAAAATCACCTTGAAGCCGTCGCCGGCATAGCTTAAAAACACGGGTTTTCTTCTAACATTACAAATACTGCAATCTTTAAATTATGCGTTTGCGCTCATGGGTTGTTAGGATGATCAAAGCACCGGTTTGCGTGTTAATTCCCACGCTCAACGAAGGGGAAGCCATAGCTGGCGTAGTGAAGGAAATTCCTTTCAAAGTTCTTGGCCGGAAAGTAGCGAAAGTGGTTGTCGACGGCAATTCGACTGACGCAACTGCCGCGAACGCACGGAAGGCAGGCGCCATTGTGCTGATGCAGCAAAGCAAGGGAAAGGGCGCCGCGCTGCAGGAAGCGTTGGAGCAAATCGATTGCGACGTGCTGGTTTTAGTTGATGGAGACGGGACTTACGACTTGGCTTCGCTTTCGCGAGTGGTCAAGCCGATTTTGGACAACAAGGCGGACATGGTAGTCGCCACGCGCACACAGCGCCACGGCGGCTCGATAACTCCTTTCAACACCATAGGCAACTGGATTTTCAACTGGCTGGTCTCGTTTTTCTACAGGAAGAAAATAACCGACATGCTTACGGGCTACCGCGCCCTGAAAATGAAGAAAATGCGGGAAATGGTTTTGGTGTCTAAAAACTTTGAGTTCGAAACCGAAATCACGATCGAGGCGCTGAGGCACGACTTGAGGATAGCCGAAATCCCGCTGCTTTACAAAAACCGCATTGGAAAAACCAAGCTTCGCCCGGTGCGCGACGGCCTGCGCATTTTCAAAACGCTTTTGCTGCTGACTCGCGACACGAAACCGCTCTACTTCTTCGGAATCATTTCGTTCATCTTTTTCCTAATCAGCCTGTGGCCCGTTTCCCTAGTCGTAAGCGAAAAGCTGGCGCTCGGATACGTCGAACATTTGGCGTCCGTCGTTTTAGCGGCGTTCCTGCTCTTGCTTTCGGTGCAGACGTTCGCCTTCGGCCTGCTTGCTGACATGATTTTAAGCCAAAACCAGCGCACTGAAATGCTATTGAAGAAAAAGTTCCAAAACGGGTAACCGGCAAATATGGGCTAACGGGCTTATACGACGATATTAAGAAACACGTGGTCTGGGTTTTATGGGAAGGACAATTCATGGGGAGTATTATTCCAGCAAAGACTTTCATCGAGCTTGGTTTTCTGGGGACTTTTTTAAGGAAAAACAGTTTTTTGGCACTTTTGCTAGATTTCATCCCGAAATCCTAATCGACCAGATACGCGACTTGGTCAAAGACCCTAGTAAAAGCACCGTGCTCGAAATCGGCCCGGGAAACGCGCCAGTTTCCGCAGCATTGCCCTTCAAAAGACGAATATTTATTGACCGCAGCGCCAAAATTGCAATGGGCCTAAAAACCCCAGCGGCCCTCATTGAAGTTACTGCGAAGAACTTAGACGCGTTTAAGGGCCATAGCTCGTTTGAAAAAATAAAGGAACGAGTAGACGAGGGCGAACCAACTTATGCTGGATTTCGTTTAGATTCAAAAAACACGCAGATCGTAGTCGGAGACGCTACCGCGCTGCCTTTCCGCAAAGACATCATGCACGACTTGGTCGTAGTCAACGAAGTGCTCACCCACGTGAAACCCGAAGAACGAGTTAAGACCTTAGAATCCATTGCTGCACTTACCGGCTCGATACTGGTAGTAGACCGGAACCGACTGCCCTTAGAGCGAATATCCCATCACCCGCGTTTCACCGAGGAAAACAGGTTCGAAATGGAAAGACAAGTTGACTTTAATGAATTGAGAAAAGCCCTTCCCGACAGCAGATGGGAAGTCAAAACAATAGACGTAGTTCATGATGAACAGGTATACACAATACTGAAGGCCGTAAGAAGGAAATGAAGAAAATGCGGGAAATGGTTTTGGTGTCTAAAAACTTCGAGTTCGAAACCGAAATCACCTGCTTGCTG
>DATDSY010000062.1:0-11523 GCA_035291125.1 Candidatus Norongarragalinales archaeon | reverse complement strand
CAAGCGGCTGCACCGCCCGCTTGCTGCAAGCCGAAATACTCAGCCAGGGGGCCTGGCCCGACTATAGAAGAATTGGCAGTGAAGAATGTGGGGGTTCCGTAAATTCCGGCCTTGACTCCTGCGTCAAAATCTTTCTTTACTATTTCTTCGCCCCTGCCGCTTGAAAGGCATTCGGAAAACGTCAGTTCATCCATGCTTAAGTTTGCTGCCCATGCGGTGAAGTTTTCTCGCGAAAACCCGGTAGTGGGCTTGGAGAACAGCAGGTCGTGGTATTCCCAGAACTTGCCTTGTTCTATGGCGCACGCTGCAGCGCCGGCAGCGTCGCGAGACTTGTCGTGCGACGGGAGCGGAAAGAACCGGAATTCAAGGGTGATTTTGCCTTCGGCGACCAGTTGCTTAAGCGTTGGTTCCGCTTGCTTGGTGTAAGGGCAGCTGAAGCATCCGAATTCCACCAGCGTTAAAGTTCCGTTTCCGGTGGTCGGACCTACGCCCGGAGCAACTAGCGAGGTTATCTCGTGTTTTCCGCTTCCGAACGGATCGAAAATGCAGAATTCGTTGGAAAGCGGGCCGTTGCAGTTTCCGTACTGCAAATAATTGTAAAATCCTTGAGCTACGAGGGCGAAACTGGCCAGCGTAAGCAAAACCAGAGCCCACGAAAGGAGTTTGAAGTTGTTGTTGACAAGCCGAGCTGCTCTGGGTGAAGCGTTCAAGAGCATTGCGACGGTTCGGGCTTTAAGGCGGTCTTCGAGGTCGCTTTCGCACGGCCTGAGCGTTACTTTCTTGAACACGCAGTTCCAGGCTTCCTTTGCAAGAGGCCGGTAGCGAGCGCTAAACAACGCCAGTATTCCAAGCACTGCAGCGGCTATGAAACAAAGTACCATACAAGCATTAATTGTGCTGGAGGGATTTTAAGGGCTGCGGCACTCGAGGTTCGGGGGAGTTGTATCGAACCGACGCCCCTCGGCGGGTGAATTAAAAAACTTATTTAAATGCCGAGAGAGTGAATTTCAATTATGACTGGCTTCGAGGAGAAGATGGGAAAGGCGGTGGACAAGCTGCCGCGCGGGACCATAGTCTTGTTTACGGTCGACTACAAGGACTATGACGAGGCGAACATGATTTTGCTCAAGCACATGATCAAAAGGAAGAAAGCAAACGGAATTTACATTTCCATAAACAAGCCTTACGAAAACCTCCAACCCATCCTCAAGAAAAACGGCGTGGACACGTCGAAGCTGTTTTTCATCGACTGCGTCACCAAATCAGCCGGCGGGGTTGTCGAACGCAAGGAAAACTGCCTGTTCATTTCCTCTCCCACCAACCTCACAGACTTGGGGATAGCGTTGGACGATGCCCTTGAATCCATGGGCAAGGACAAATTCGTTTTTCTCGACTCTATTTCTACGCTCTTGATTTACCACGACCCTAACACGGTGCTGCACTTCAGCCATTTTCTCACCAGCCGGGCGCGCGTGAAAGAGTTTTACGGGATTTTCATCACGGTTGAGAGTGAGGCGGACGCGAAGCTCGTTAAGACGCTGTCTCAGTTTTGCGACAAGGTAGTGAATTTGTGAGGGTGGGCGAATGGCTTTCGGATTGTTTTCCACTGAAACGCTGGCGTTTTTGAATGTGGTTCTGAGCGTAATCACGTTCTGGGCTCTATTTTACGCGCGGAAAAAGTTTTTCCCTGGAATGTTCAGGACCATGCTGGACTTGCTGGCGGTTGCAGTCTTGTTCGTTGCGTTGAACGAGATGATTAAACTCATGGTGGCGCTGAATACAGCCGAGGCGGGAGCCGTTTTCGGGATTACGCTCTTGTTTCCCATGCTTGTGAACGTGGTTCTGCTTTTGATTGCGTATAGGGCGGTTAAAATGGGCGAGGTATACGGATTTGCTGAAAATCCCCCCGTTTTTAAGAAGAGAAGAGGAAAGTAAAATGCTGGGAAAAGCCGTTGCAGGCGCTAGAATGAAAGGCGGTTTTTCCATAGAACGCATTAAGACGGGAATTGCCGGCTTTGACGCCATGATTCCCGACGGCATTCCAAGGGGCAGTTCAATTCAGCTTACTGGAGGGCCCGGAAGCGGGAAAACTATTTTCGGGCTGCAGTTTTTGGTTGAAGGCGCGAGGCAATTCAACGAACCTGGCTTGTACGTTTCTTTCGAAGAATCGGAAGAGAGCTTGAAGCAGACGGCGATGCTGTTCGGTTGGGATGTTGAAAAATTTGAAAAAAACGGGTTGCTGGACATAACTTCGCACGGCGTCTTCGATGTAAAAAGCTTTGCGGATAGCATGCAGGGCCAGTTTAAGGACGCGATTCAGGCGCAGAAGGCCAAGCGCGTCGTGTTCGACAGCATAACTTCGTTCGTAGCGTCGAGCGAAAACGTCGCGCGAGTGAGGAAAGAAATTTCGGGGTTATGCAAAAGGATGAGGCAACTGGGCGTTACCACCATTTTCATCGCCGAACGTCCGGACGTGCAAAGCCCGATTTTGCCCACGCATGATTTCGCCGTCGAAGAGTTTCTTGTGGACGGGGTCGTGTATTTGCACAACTTGTTCGTCCGCGACACCCGCCAGAGGGCGGTCGAAGTGCTGAAAATGCGGAAGACCGCGCACGACACTTTCGTGAGGCCGCTCAAAATAATTTCCGGAGAGGGAATACGCGTTTTCAACCGCGAACAAATTTTCACTGAAGGGTAAACCAGCAGGTAGTGGCGTGGAAAAGTTTTGGTTGTTCGTCGAAAGCCACGAAGGCCTGGATTTTTTGCACACAATCGGAATTGACAGGAAAATTCACGTTCTGCCAGAACAAATACGCACGATAGTAGAGGGGCATTACAGGGGATTGCGTGACGCGATAGAAAAGCACTATGCCGGCAAGGAACCGCCATCCCCCGAAAAACTGCCTAAAACCATTCAAGAAAAAGCCAGGCGCATGGTTCTGATTGAAAACGTGGTGCGGCCGTTTTTCGACAGTTTGCATGAAGAGCATTGAAGGCCTATTCTTCGTACAAGGCATCTATCTCGCGCATGGATTCCGACAGGGCTTTGTAGACTGCAGGCGCATCTTTTTCTTTTATCACAAATGAGTTTGCGGAATACGTCGAAAAAACGACGTGCACCGTGACGCCCAGCGAAGCGAAAATGTCTGCCAGGTAAAACAGTGCGCCGAAAGTCTTTTCCTCCAAGTCCGGGTCGTACGAAACGGTTATTATGGCTCGGTCGTCGTGCTTGTCCAGAACGTCTTTCTGCGAAACCCGGTGAAGAATGGCCTTGAGTTGGGAGTGGGTGGTGATGAGTGTGATTTCGTGCGGCCGGTGGAGGACGTAGAATTCCTCGACCTTGTCCCACTGCGTTTTATCCGCCTGCTCGGCCAGGACTGCCGCGGTTTTCTTGGTGCGCGAGAAATTCGCTTCCGACAGGCCAGTGCGCAGCTGGATTTTGAAGGACTTGAGAAAACGCATGAGCGTCAAATCCTTTTGGCGGGGCTTGAAAGAAATCGTGAAGCGCCGGACTGCCGCGATTACCGCCCCGCGAGAAACCGCTTCTCCGGTCTTTTCTTCAACGCGCTTGCGGATGAATCGCGCCAACGCCGACTCGTTGACCAGCTGGTGCTGGAACGCGAAGCTCAAGTAAGTCAGATTCGATAGTATTTCCTTGACTGCCTTCGAAACGCTTTGCGCCATTGCAACCCACCAAATAGCAAAAAGGAAGCGGGGGTTTTAAACCAGCGCGGGACGCCGCACGCTGGCAGCGGGGTGAGATGCGGTACGGGCGAATCACAAATAAAAACGTTCACTGAGTAGTTGATTTTGAAGGGCATGGCAAAAAAATTCGATTTGGAAAAGCACTTGGCTGAAGAACACCACGAGCTGGGGCGCGGGGGGCTTTTGCGCGATTCGATTCTCGGCGGGCAAGACGGGCTCGTCAACGTCCTGGGCATAGTGCTCGGCGTTGCAGCTGCAACCATGGAAAGTAAGGTGGTTATTATCGCGGGGCTTGCTGCGACTTTCGCCGAATCTCTTGCAATGGCAGCGGTAGCCTACACTTCAACGAAAGCTGAAAGGGACTTTTTCTGGAACCAGTATGAAAAGGAAAAGAAAGAGGTTGACGAGGGCAGCCCGACGGAAGTGGAGGAAGTGCGCGAGTTGTACAGGCGCAAGGGTTTCCGGGGAAAACTGCTCGAAGATGTGGTGAAGAAAATAAGCTCGAACAAGAAAGTTTGGCTGGATTTCATGATGCACGAGGAACTGCGTTTGGACAGGCCGGACGGCGACTCTCCCACGAAAAGCGCGTTGGTTGTGGGCGTTTCCGCGTTCATCGGTTCGCTCATTCCTTTAACTGGCTTTTTCATCCTCCCAGTAGTGCAGGCAATGTGGTTTTCAATAATTTTTGCTGCGGTAGTGTTGTTTGTGGCAGGCGCAATCAAGGCAAAGCTTACGGTTGGAAGCTGGTGGAAGACGGGTTTGGAAATGATGGCAATTGGAATGCTTGCAGCAATATCCGGTTACGCAGTCGGCGCAGTGCTGGGCGTAGTGGTTTGAAGGTTTGATTTAGGATGGCAACGCGGACTGATTTCAAAAAACTCTTGAAGTTTTTGTTCGAGGCAGGCGCGCTGAAAAAGATAAAGCGGAGCGGCTGGTGGATTGCTAAAGTCAAGGACCCGGAGAGCGTGGCTGAACATTCTTTCCGCACTGCGGTAATTGCGTTCGTTCTGGCGAAGGAAGAGGGCGCGGACGCCGAAAAAGCCTCTACCGAAGCGCTGTTCCACGATTTTCACGAAACGCGCATTGAAGACCGCCACAAAATCCAGTCGAATTACTTCAAAACCCCTCCCGGCGTGTTCGAACGCGTTTCCGGAGACCAGGCTAAGCTGCTGCCGGAAAAAGCGAAGGGCGATTTTCTGGCTTACTCCACTCGCGAGTCTGAAATAGTTCGCGACGCGGACGCGCTCGAGTGCGCTTTGCAGGCGCGGGAGTATTTCGACATCGGTTACGCGAGCGCTTGGGAGTGGCTTGAAAGGCCTGGGAAAAGGCTGCAAACCAAAACCGCGAAAAAGCTTTGGCGGCAGTTGAAGAAAACAAAGTCCGACTTTTGGTGGGACGGGCTCAAGGAAAAAATTTGATTCGCTTGCGGCGGCGCGTATCAAGCGAACAAAAGCACTATTACAAGAGCGCCTATTGCAGTCCAAGTGAGTTCGCTTCCGCCTAACGCCCACTCTAACCCGAAGACAAAATCGAAAATCCGGCCGAACGTAATCAAAACCGCATTCTGGGTTGCGTCGAGAACGCTCGAAATTTCACTCCAAACCATTTTTACACCTTTCTTACGGTAGAAAAGGGCTGAAGGCTGAATAAAAAACTTGCGCGGTTTAAAAGCGGCTGGACAACGGGCGTTACGCAGGCCTGCGGGGCATGAACAGGATTTCGCCGCACTTCTTGCACACTTTCTGCTTGTGGCGGTAGTCGTAAGTGAATTCAGTTCCAGTGCATCCGGGGCAGGCGTTCTGCACTTGAGAGTGGAAGCTTTTCCACGCTTCCTTCGTGTCGCCGTAAACGCGCTGGCCGCTCTTGTCGAAAACCATCGGCTTGCGCTCTTGCGGTTCCGCTCCTGCTGCCGGCTTTTCTAATTCCTTCACTTCAAGTTCCTTGACTTTGTGGCTGTTGCACCGGGGGCAGTAAGTGCCTCGCTCGAACTTGAAATTGCAGTTGAGGCATAGTTTCATGATAGAATTACTCAGGGGGACTTTAATAAAACCTGCGGGCTAATGAAAAGCGTTTTCAACCTGTTTTCCAGGCTTAAAAGGAGAGGGAAAAATGCATACGCTGGTTTTGTTGAGGCACGGGCAGAGCGAGTGGAACAAACAAAACAGGTTCAACGGCTGGGTGGACACGGACTTGAGCAGCGAAGGCGAAAGTGAAGCGCACGAAGCGGGAAAACTCTTGAAAAAAGAAAACCTTTCTTTCGACGTGGCGTTTACGAGCTTTCTCAAACGCGCCATCCGCACGACACAAATAGTGCTCGCGGACATGGGGCTTTCGACAATTCCCGTCGAAAAGTCGTGGCGCTTGAACGAACGGCATTACGGCGCGCTTCAGAGGCTGAACAAGGCTGAAACCGCTGCTAAATACGGGGAAGCGCAAGTGAAACTCTGGAGGCGGGATTACGCCACCCGCCCGCCTGAATTGAACGAAGAAAGCGACATGTGGCCGGGAAACGACCCTAAATATTCAATGGTTCCAAAAAGCCTGCTGCCGAAAGGCGAGTCTCTGAAAGACACTTGCGCGCGCGTTTTGCCGTATTGGGAGAAGGAAATCGCGCCGGCAATACGCAAAAACAAGCGGGTTTTGGTTTCGGCTCACGGCAACAGCCTGCGCGCGCTCGTCAAACACTTGGACGGAATAAGTGACGGGGAAATTGCCGAATTGAACATTCCGACGGGCGTGCCGTTGGTTTACGAGTTGGACGATTCGCTTACGCCCGTAAGGCACTATTACTTGGGAGACGCCGAAGCAATACGCAAAAAAATGGATGCAGTGAAAAGCCAAGGCAAGGCTTCGCAAAAACCCTGAAACTATTCCACTTCTTCCGCAATACGCAAGAGTTCGTTGTACTTCGCAGTTCTTTCCCCCCTGCAGGGAGCGCCGATTTTCGCGAAATCAGCTTCAATCGTGCAAGCGAAATCAGCTATGAACGGGTCTTCAGTCTCTCCAGACCGGTGTGAAACGGCGATAGCCCACTTTGCTTTCCTTGCGAGCACGAACGCCTCTAAAGTTTCGGTTACCGTTCCCACTTGGTTGGGCTTGATGATTATGCCGGAGCAGGCTTTCTTTTCAGCTGCGATTTCAATGCGCCTTGCGTTCGTTACGGTAAGGTCGTCCGCTACAACCAAAGCCTTGCCCTGCATTTTTTTTGTGAACAAAGCGAACGTGTTGAAGTCTTCTTCGTAAAACGGGTCTTCAAAGTAAGTCATGTGGAATTCCTTTTGCAGCCGAGCGTAGTGGTCCACGAGCGCTTCCGCATGGTGTTTTGTTCCGTCGAGATAGTAATGGTTGTCTTTGTAGTACTGCGTTGCCGCGCAGTCCACGCCGATGGAAATCTGCTTTTCGTAGCCGCACTCGCGAATGGCTTTCGACATGAATTCGAGCGCGTCGCGCGTGGTTTTGAGTGGTGGAGCGAAACCCCCTTCGTCGCCAACGCTTACGCTGAAGCCTTTTTTCTTCAAATCTGATTTGAGTTGGTGGTACACTTCAGACAAGGCGCGCACCCTGCCGGGCGTGCTTTTCAAGCCGTCTGGAATTATCATGAACTCCTGGATTGAAAGTCCGCTAGAGGCGTGCGCGCCTCCGTTGATTACGTTGCAGAGTGGAATTGGAATTTTCCGGGGTTTTTTGAAGAAAGACCAGACTGAAGTGTGGCGGTGTGCGGCTAAGGCTTTGAAAAACGCTATGCTGCAGGCGTTAAGCGCGTTTGCGCCGAGCCGTTGCTTGTTTTTAGTCGGGTCTTGCTTTAACAAAAACGCGTCGAATGACGCTTGGCTTTCAAAATGCGTTGCGCTCGCTTTCTTCAAAACGGCAAAAGCGTGGGAAACCGCTTTGGAAACTCCTTTGCCGTGATAGCGCGAACCGCCATCCCTCAATTCTACTGCCTCATGAGCGCCAGTGCTCGCTCCTGACGGCACAGTGGCCCTCAACCCGTTTACTTCCGCTTCTACAGTCGGATTGCCGCGAGAATCCAAAACCTCGCGTGCCGCGAAAGAAGTTATCTTCATTTTTCCACCACCGACCCCTTAATTCCACTATTCTTCGTTCAAATTCTCGTTTGGCGCGAAAAAATCCCGTTGTGAATTTGTTTTGAGGTTATTTCATGGAAAACTACTTGGCAAATCCTCAAGCCTGGCGTTAAGCGGATTTCTGTTGGAGATAAGTTAACTATTTCTAACACTTGCTTATTCTCAACACCAGGTTGTATCAAACTCGAAGAAACGTGAACAAGCAAGCCCATTCTTGCGAACCTGCTTCTCCCTTGAATAGAACCGCACAAGTAAGAAGGTATTTTTATTTTTTCCAGCGTTAGGCCCAACATGAGTTGGTTTGGTTTTAGTGTTATTTTTTCATTTTTCTTCAAAACAACTCTTTTAGTTTGTTTTTCCCACAAAAACGGTTCTTCAGTTATGGTTAATGGTTTTTTATTTGTGAATAGTCTGAATTCGTTTCCCAACCTCAAGTCAACCGAGCACTCTCCCACGTTTTTCTTTTCAAAAGGCGTTATTTCTAGGTTTCCTTTCTTGATTTCAGCCAAAATCTCTTTTTTGCTTAAGATCATGCAGCTCGCCGGAACGCACCCAAACCGATTACTGGAACTGTGGTGGGTGGGTAGGTATTAATTTTCGGCAAATAATAAGCCTTTACGGTGAGATGGTTTTGGCGAGAACTGGCAAGACGCGTGAGCATTACTTGAAGCAGAAAAGCCAGGCTTTCGCCTATTTTAGGGTGAGGCAGGAGGACGCCCAGCGCATTTCGTCCGGGCAGTTTACGGTTTTCGACTTCATCTCCAACTGTTTTTCTTTTTCTACGGCAAAAAAGCAGGTTGCAGCAGACGTTTTGGCTTCGCTCAAGCGCGAGCCGCAGACGTTCAAGCAACTGCAGGAGGCGCTCGGCGTGGGGAAAAGCACGCTCTTCCTCGTAGTTCTGGCGTTGGAGCGGGCCGGGTTAGTGGAAAAGCAAGGCAAGAACCGGCCTTTGCGCCTTTCGCGCGAGTTTTCGCAGGCGCTCAACGCTTACGCCCTTTGGTGGAGTGGATGGAGCGAGCAAACGCTAGGTTAATATCCTTTTTCGCAGTCTATTGGTTTTGCAGCAAAATACGCTGCAGTGGTTTTTCTAAAATGGGATTTTTCGACACCCTATTCGGCAAGAAGGAAGTAATTTCCCCTTACCTTTACACTTTAGAGTGTTCCATCCACCCTTTCAGGCTTCCAGCATACCGCAACGACGCGGTAGATTTGGAAGTGCGGGTGCGAAACAATTCAGACCAGCCGCTTTTGACTTCAATAGTGACCGTCTGCTCGAAAGCAGTTGGTTTCGACAACTTGGGGTTGCAGCAGCAGCACGAATCCCGCTTGGGCGAATTGAAGCCGGGGGAAACGCGTTTCCTCAAGATTCCCATTCACAGCACTCCCAAAAGCGCTCCGGGAACCTACAAAATCAATGTTTTCGCCATATCGCATTACCGGGATTACGCGCACATCCTGAACGAAGTCAAGCGCACTCTCGAAGTTAGAGTCGCGTAATGAGAAATGCGTGAAACGCGATTCTACATAACCTTTTAAATTGCTTTCCAACTAATAGTCTTTGCTTAAAACGTCGCTTTAAAACGCGATTTTGAAAAAGGAGTTGATTCTAATGGCCGTTCGAGTCTCCCAGCTGATGGGAATGGATGTCTACACCGACAACGCCCAGTTCGTGGGCAGGGTTTACGACGTGATAATTGATTTGCAGAAAGGCGAAGTAGTGCGTTTGACGCTCGAACCGATCCGCGCGGCCAGCAAGGAAGAGGCGAAGCGCGTTTTCCGCGAGAAGACCGTCATGTACAAGTCAGTCAAGGCCGTGGAAAAAATCATAATAATCTCTCCCAATGCGATGAAGGAAGAGCCAGAGGAAGCGCCGGAAGCGCCCCAAAAGCCCTTGCCTTACTCCTACCGCTACCGGCGGCCGCTTTCCAAGTAAGCTTTTTTTCCGATTCTTTTTTATTTTCAGTTTGGCTAGCGTTAGCGTAAGGTGTTTTCTTTGCAAGACCAATCCGGACTAGTTCGGGCCCATTTCGATTCGATAAGCGACTACGACACGTGCGACGATTACGTCGTGCCTTGGAACGAGGAAATTCAGGAAACGGTTTACTCGAAATCTTTGGAATATTTGGGCTTGGCACGTGAAGCAGCGTTGGCGGTCGACTTGGGGATAGGGACTGCGCACGGGGCGCAAATCTTTCTGTCCGGCGCAAAAAGCCATAGGATCGTTGGAATCGACATTTCCGAGAAAATGCTCGGCAAAGCCAGGCAAAATCTTTCAGCCAGCGGGCTTTTGGGCCGGGCGGAGCTGGTTAACGCGGATTTTACGGAATGGAACTTTCCGGAAGAACAGTTTGACGTTTGCTTTTCCGCGATAGCAATCCACAACGCCACTAACGAGTGCAAAAGGAAGTTGTTCAAAAGCATTTTCAAAAGCCTGAAGCCCGGCGGGTTTTTCGTAAACGGGGATTTCGTGCAGTCGGAAAGCGCGGTAGGGCAGGACGCCTGGCGGTTGTTCTATCAAACGCACTTGCGCGCGCATTTGAACGAGAAAGAGCTTGAAGCGTGGCTGCACCACGCGTTCGTCGACGACAAGCCAGCCAAATTGCAGGAACAGCGGGCGTGGCTGGAAGAAGCGGGGTTTTCGGAATTCGGCGTAATCTGGCAGAAGAACAATCTTGCGGTTTATTTCACGGGAAAGAGCGCTTAGCGCAGGTCTTTAATGTCGTGCAGTATGAGCAGCAGGCCGACGCCGGCGAGTATTGACATGATGAAACTGAGCTGTGGGTTTCCAGCAAACCAGTATAAGTCCATTAACCCCCACACGCCGCGCCAGAAGGAAACGATTGCAAGAGCTATCAGCACTTGCGCGGCTACGCGCTTCATTATTTTGTTTCTTTCGGCCTTGGTTTTCATTGTTGGATAAACACACGCCGGGTTTTCAAGCTTTTCCTTTCGCGCGTTTTGCGAACGTACGGCCCACGTGTTCTTTTTGCGAGAAAGGCTTGATATCTCTCTCTAATTTTAGGATTATGCGTTCCTATTGTTTGAAACCACTTTGCCGTATTGTTGGCGCCATAGATATCAATTCGACTTTTTTGGTGAGTTTTGCCGGTTCGCTTATCGATATATTTTTTATTTAGGCACGCCGATGCGGAAATTTTTAGGGCAGCTATCACCTTAGCAACCTGCTTTACAACGTTTGCATTCTCTTGAGAAAAACTAACTACCGGATAATAGGGCTGGATTTTGTATTTTCTCTTTATAGTAAAGCAGCCGTCCGTATCGAAAAGTCCCCGTAACAGGGCAATCGCGAGTTTTCTTCTCCTCAAAATTTTTGGTGGTATTTGTTGTTTAAGCGTTTGAGGCGTTCTACTTTCAGATATTTTTCTCATTTTTTCAAACAGCTTTTTTGAGCAAAACCTTACGCCTACACTTCTTCCGCCGTCGAGTATTTTAGGGCGTATTTTTCTGTTAGTAATTGTTGAAGCTAATAGGGACACGAAAGAATAGTATCCGATTTCATCTTTCGGGTTGCCCACTATTTTAAATTCATAGGAATTTTTATTCGGTCGAAAATGCCCAGATCCATCGCCGACGTAGATTCCTATAAACTCTGCAAGTTCTTCGTCCACTAAACGAGTTCTACTCCCGTGTTTTAAACGGTTCTGAGAGTGGATTTCCGGTGCTAAAGATAATGGGATAGCGGGGGGAGGACTTCCACGCCTTTCAGCGTTTT